>CAKTUT010000125.1 GCA_934621665.1 uncultured Oscillospiraceae bacterium
CTTTGACAAACGTGATGAGCGTCTGAAGTCCATGACCGACGAATCCGTGCCCGTGTTCTATTCCTGCATCATGTGCCAGGCGTTCTCCCCCAGCCACGTCTGCATCGTTACGCCCGAACGTCTCGGCCTTTGCGGCGCTGTTTCGTGGCTTGACGCCAAGGCGACCAATGAGCTCGACCCGCAGGGTCCGTGTCAGGTTGTCACCAAGGAGCGCTGCATCGACGAGCGCACCGGCCGTTATGAGGACGTTGACGAGGCGGTTGCGCAGTACTCTCATGGTGCGCTGGAGCACGTCACGCTCTACTCCCTGCTGGA
Organism: uncultured Oscillospiraceae bacterium; assembly: GCA_934621665.1. Lineage (GTDB taxonomy): Bacteria > Bacillota > Clostridia > Oscillospirales > Oscillospiraceae > CAG-170. The sequence goes on from CAKTUT010000125.1 coordinate 316, forward strand.
AGACCCGATGACCTCCTGCGGCTGCTTCGAGTGCATCTGCGGCATTGAGCCGTGCTCGATGGGCGTTGTCATCACCTGCCGTGAGTTTGCCGGCATGACGCCGCTCGGCATGACGTTCTCCGAAATGGCCTCCATGACCGGCGGTGGCGTTCAGACCCCGGGCTTCATGGGGCATGGCAAACACTACATCGCTTCTCACAAGTTCCTTAAGGCCGAGGGCGGCGTTGGCCGTCTGGTATGGCTGCCCAAGGAACTCAAGGATCAGATCCGCGACAAGCTCAATGAGACTGCCAAGGATTTGTACGGTATTGACAACTTCGCTGATATGGTCGCTGATGAGACCACCTGCGCAAGCGGCGATCCCGAAGAACTGCTGGCGTTCCTGTCCGAGGTCGGCCATCCCGTCCTCAGCATGGAGCCGCTGGATATGTAATGATAAAGCTTCAGCCCCTGCCATTTGGCAGGGGCTGATTTTTGCAACAGCACTGCCAAATGGCAATGCTGTGTTTTGAATTATTCTGATTGCGCATTGCGCAGCTGGTTTTCAAAATACGTTTCCAGATACAAAAACTTCATGCTGCCGTTCAGCAGGTATCCATAGCGCGTTCCGTTCTTTTCCCACTGAACAATCGTGTCCTCGCCGTTTACCGCCGGTGTCAGCGTCAGCCGCACACCCGGCAGCCGCAGCGTAATCGTCCGGTCGTTTTCCAGCGAGCTTCTCCGGCAAATCACGCTGCTGGACGTCATAAGGAAATCCAAATAATAATCCAGCATTTTCTCATCCGCCGGAATCTGTTCCTCGCCGCGCCCAAGCGTCGCGTCGTTGTATTTGACCGCCTGCGTAAAATTTTCGCACAGCGTCAGACGGCTCTTCTTCCATTCCGTGCGGATGCTCAGCGTATACGCCAGCAGCGCAAGCACTGCCAGCGCTGCGCCAAGCGCTGCCGCGCAAGCGGCATAAAACGCCGCATTTTTCACCCGCTCTTTTGCGGGCCTTTTTCGTCGCTGCATCCTGCTTGCCTCCTCTTTTCTTTCATCATACCGGCGCGCGTACCGCGCGTCAAGGCACAATTCTGAAATTTTATGAAGCCATTGCCGAACGCGCTCGAACATGGTAGAATAATGTTGTAGTTGACAATAATTCTTTTCGTCGCATATTTGCGGCGCTGCACATACCGAAAGAGGGGTTATCTATGAAAAAGCATCTTCGCCGCGCGGCGGCATTTTTCCTTGCGGCGCTGATTCTACCGCTGTTTGCCATCCCGGCACTGGCTGCCGAGCCGCAGGACTGCGGTGCAAAGCTGATTGCATTCACGTTTGACGACGGTCCGGGTGCATATACACTTGACCTGCTTGACGCGCTGGCCGCTCGCAACGCCAAGGCAACATTCTTTATCGCGGGCTACCGCGTCTCATCCTATCCGGGCGTGCTCGATCAGATTGTAGCAGGCGGCCACCAGCTTGCAAGCCATACATATAATCACAAGAACCTCAACACACTCTCCTACGACGGCGTGGTGCAGGAGATGGAGAGCAACCGCAAGCTGCTGGTACAGGCCGGCGGCGATCATATGTACTATATCCGCCCGCCTTACGGCAACGCCAACGATACGGTTCGCTCCGCCGCCGACGCACCGCTGATCAACTGGTCGGTGGACTCGCTCGACTGGAAAAGCTTGAACGCCGATTCCGTGTGCAGCACCATCTTAAGCGAGGCCTATGACGGCGCAATCGTGCTGGTACACGATATCTATCAGTCCAGCGTAAAGGGTGCAATCGCCGCCATGGACGTTCTGGCCGAACAGGGCTACGAATTTGTCACCGTAGAAGAGCTTCTTCTGCGCCGCGGCATTACACCGGAAATCGGCGTGATGTACTATGACGCGAAGAACAAGGGCATAAACCTCCCCGCCGACGCCGTTACGCTCACCGGCTATACCGAGGACAACCTCGTGTCCCACTGGGGCTATGACGCGCTCATATTCTGTCTGAATAACGGCTATCTGGAATATGCATCCAACGGCTTTGTCCTGCCCGACCGCCCCATCTCGCGCGGCGATTTTGCCATGGCGCTGGCGCGCTTCAGCGGCGTGGATGAAACCTATGCCATGCTGACAGACGCGCCCCTTTACGACGTAGATACGTCCGACACACGTCGGCCATACATTGCATGGGTATTTGACACCGAGCTGATGGGCGGCTATAACGGCTATTTCCGTCCGGATGAATATCTGACGCGTGAGGAAATTTCCACGGTGCTGGCGCGCTATATCACCATGCGCGGCAAGGCACAGCCCGGCGGTGACGTGTCAGTCTACTCTGACGCAGCCAAAATCTCCGGTTGGGCGCGCGCCGGCGTGGCGCTGTGCACAAAGCTTGGCATCTTTCAGGGCAGCAGCGGCGCATTTCTTCCGCACAAGTCCATGACGCGTGCGCAGACCGCCGTTGTGCTCCAACGCCTGCTCGGTTATTGAAGCTTATAATTGTGAATCTGCCCGCCTGATTTTTCAGCCGGGCAGATTCTTTATGTTGCCTTTTGTGGTTTTACGTGGTATCATGAAGAAAAGTGCGTCGGCTGACGCAAAAACAGGATGGAGGAATCCGTGTTATGGATTATCAGAAATTACAAAACGGCAGCGACATTCGCGGCATCGCTCTGGAGGGCATCGAGGGGCAGCACGTCAACCTGACTGAGCAGGCCTGCCGTGATATCGGCCGAGGCTTTGCGCTGTGGCTTTCGCAAAAAACGGATAAGCGTCCGCTGCGCGTCGCCGTCGGCCGCGATTCGCGTCTGTCCGGCCCTGCACTGTGCGCATGGATCTGCGAGGCCATGGCCGCCGAGGGTCTATCTGTCACTGACCTTGGCATGGCGTCCACGCCCGCCATGTTCATGTCCACCGTCACCAAGGGCTATGAATATGACGCGTCCGTTATGATCACCGCAAGCCACCTGCCCTTTAACCGCAACGGCTTCAAGTTCTTTACGCCGAAGGGCGGGTTGGAAAAGCAGGATATCGCCGAAATTTTAAAGTTCGCCGCTTCCGACGGCCACACCGGCCTGCCCGCAGGCAGCGTTGAAACCGGCGCGTTCATGGACGCGTATGCCGCGCTGCTGTGCAAAAAGGTTCGTGACGCAACCGGCAGCGAAACGCCGCTGGCGGGGCTTCGCATTGTCGTAGACGCCGGCAACGGCGCAGGCGGCTTCTACGCAGCCAAAGTGCTTCAGCCGCTTGGCGCGAACACCGACGGCAGCCGCTATCTTGAGCCCGACGGCTCGTTCCCGAATCACATTCCGAACCCCGAAAACGAGGCCGCCATGCAGTCGATCATGGACGCAGTGGCCGAGACGCACGCTGACCTTGGTATCATCTTTGACACCGACGTTGACCGCGCGGGTGCGGTCCTCTCCGACGGTTCAGAGCTCAACCGCAACCGCATCATCGCCATGCTCTCGGCCATTTTGCTGCGTGAGCATCCCGGTACAACCATCGTCACCGACTCGATTACCTCCACCGGCCTTGCCGCATTCATCGAAAAGCACGGCGGTGTACACCACCGCTTCAAGCGCGGCTACCGCAACGTCATCAACGAATCCATCCGCCTTAATAACGAGGGTCATGACAGTCAGCTGGCCATTGAGACCTCCGGCCACGGTGCGCTGAAAGAGAACTATTTTCTGGATGACGGCGCGTATCTGGTCACGCGGCTGCTCATCGAACTTGCGCGCGGCAAGAAAGAGGGCTATACGCTGGAATCGCTGATCGCCGACCTTGCCGAGCCCGCCGAAAGCCGCGAGTTCCGCATGAACCTCCTGTGCGATGACTTCAAGACTTATGGGCAGAGCGTCATTGACCAGCTGACCGAATACGCAAAGAGTCAGTCCGGCTGGGCAATCGCCCCCAGCAACTACGAGGGCATCCGCGTCAATCTCGATAAGGCGCACGGCGATGGCTGGTTCTTGCTGCGCCTGAGCCTGCACGATCCGCTCATGCCACTGAACATTGAATCCGACAGCGTTGGCGGCGTGAAAGTCATTGCAAAAGAGCTGTACGCGTTCCTGTCCGGCTGCAAGCAGCTTGACACCGCATGCCTTGCGGAGTTTGTCAAATGAAGCAAAGAGTCATTCTGATTACCGGCGCGGGCGGCGGCATCGGCTCATGTCTCGCCGCGCGCCTTGCAAATGAGAACGTCAGCCTGGCGCTTCTTGGCCGCAGCCGTGTAAAGCTCACCGCTGCAGCGGCTGCCGCCGAGGCAAAAGGCGCACAGACGCTTATTCTCCCGGGTGACCTGACCGACGACGGCTATGCCGCCGCATGCGTTGCGGAAACCGCCGAACGCTTCGGCGGTCTGGACGTGCTGATCAACAACGCAGGCATGACGCTCTCCTGCCCGCTCGACCGGACGCCAATCGAGCAATACGACCGCATCATGGCCATCAACGCCCGCGCGCCATATCTGATGTGTCAGCTGGCGCTGCCGCATCTGCGCAAATCCAGCTGCGCCGCCATCTTGAACATCGCCTCCGTCGTAGCACACAAGGGCTATCCCCTGCAAAGCGCCTATGCCGCGTCCAAGCACGCGCTGGCCGGTTTTACCAAGTCGCTTGCCAGCGAGGTCTATCGCGAGGGCATCCGTGTGCACATGCTCTCCCCCGGTGGCGTGTTCACCGACATGGTGCGCATCTCGCGTCCCGACCTGACGGGCGAAGACATGATTCTGCCGGAGGATATCGCAGAAATCGCAGCATTTTTGCTTGAGCACCGCACAAACGCCGTCATCGACGAAATTTCTGTCCATCGCGCCGGGAAAGAGCCATTTCTATAAATAACATAAAGCTGCCCGCGGCCAGTGGCCGCGGGCAGCTCAGCCTGTCGAAAAACCTCGTAGAGTTCCGCCGCGCACGGCGGAATAAAGCATCAATTCGTTTTGTCCGGCGGCGTGTACGTCGGACAAAACAC
>CAKTUT010000126.1 GCA_934621665.1 uncultured Oscillospiraceae bacterium
TACACGCCGCCGGGCAAAACGGATTCACACTTTATTCCGCCGTGCGCGGCGGAACTCTACGAGGTTTTTCGACAGGCAGATTCCTATTTTTTCGCATAGACTGCAATTTCAAATTCCGTCGTTACGCGCAGTGATGACACCTGCTCCAGCTTCCGCTGATCGGCTGCACCGGTTTTATAGTAATATGGCGTCATTTGGAACAGATCCTGTACAGCCTGCTGCGTGGGGAGATAAATCTCCTGCCGCAGCGCCTGCTGCCGGACAATCGCAAAGCCATCCGCGTCAAGCGGGGTGGGCGGGTTTTCATACGGTGTATCATAGACTGCGGCTTTCAGCTCCCACAGGTGACGCGCCATCGGCACGACGCGGATCAGATGCCCGCCCGGGCGCAGCACGCGGCGGAACTCGTCCGCCATAAACGGTGAAAAGATATTCAGAATTAAATCGGCGCTATTGTCTGCCAGCGGCATGGATGCGGTGCTGGCTGCGCAGAAAATACCCTGCGGCAAAAGCCGTGCGGCATGGCGCAGCGCGGCAATGGAGATGTCGATACCAACCATCTGCGGGGCTTTTCCGGACACGGCAAGGCGGTCATAGACACGCTTTGTATACGCGCCCTCGCCGCACCCTGCATCCACAACTGCGCCGCCGTTTGCGCACAGCGCGTCAGCAAGCGCCGCCACGGCCAGCTGAAGATGGTCATAGTATCCGGCGGACAGGAACGCCGTCCGCGCGGCGACCATACGCACATCGTCGCCGTGGCGCTTGCCGCCGGGACTTGGCGGCAGAAGATTGACATAGCCGCTGCGCGCCATATCATAGCTGTGGCGCTTGGCGCAGCGATACGTTCGCTCGTCGCGGTGCAGCGGCTGGCCGCAGATGGGACAGATGAGATCGAGCATACAAACCTCCCGGATTGAATGGAAAAACGCGCGCCCGCGCGGTGGGCGCGCGTTTGGCGCTTACAGAAAAAATTTCTTGCGCAGCGATTCGCGCAGGGGCTTGCACACGGCGATAACGATCAGCATCAGCCCCAGCAGCACACCCGCGACCAGCGGATAGAACGACCAGAAAAATGTCTCATGCACTTGAAATGTGAGATTCAGCAGAAACTCAATGAGCATCGCAAGCGCGCCGCCCAGAATCAGTCCGCCGCCGTAGATGTACAGATATCCGGCGTGCAGATAGCGCGTCAGCGCAACGACGGCCGTGACCAGCACGCCGATTGCGCCGGTAACGGGGAATGCAAAGCTGAGAAACCAGTGGCCGCCCGTGGCAAGGTCAATATACAACAGGTACAGCCCGATGGCCACGAAGTCAACCGGCACAAAAATAACGGGATTCGGGTGGCGAAACCACATCGGCAACAGCACCAGAATATAGAGCAGCGCAATGCCGCCTGCGGCATAACCAGACCAGACGATGCCGCCGTTGATGCGCCAGTCGCACAGCAGGCAGATTGCCGCCGGAAGTACGAACAGAACCGTCAGCACAAACAAAATGCCAACGCGGCTGACATTTTCCGCGTGGCGGCGGTCAGGCGGGAACGGCGGCTCAGCCGGCTTACGCTCGATATCGGGATGAAAGACGGGCGTTCCGCATAGCGGACATTTTTTCTCGCTGTCGGCAAGCTCCACGCCGCATTTAACACAATACATAGTTTAATCTCCTTTCCTCACCGCTGGTTGCTCTCAACCTTGACGGGCAGCGACAGGCGGTGAAGCACACGGAAAAAGTGCGCTTCCAGCTCCGGCTCACGGATGTTGCGGATGAAGTTGACATACATCGTGCCGTTCCACGACAGCACACCGCAGTCGTGCGGCGCTTTTGCCTGCACGCCGATGATAAAATCCATCCGCGCCACATACGGCGCCATGGCCTGCGGCAGCTGCACTGCACCGAGGTTTGACAGGCACAGGCAGGACTTGCACTCGCCCACGGCGTCAAACACGGCTTTCATGGCGATGTTCTTGATAAACAGCGGCATAACGCGCAGAATCGGTGAGCGTTCGCTGGCAACGTTTGTCGCGAACTTTGCGCGCATCATGCGCGGATCGTTCTCCAGCCCCATCCGATAGTGGACAATCGAGCAAATTTCACAGAACGTATAATCGCCGAGGCGCGGGTCAATTTCCGGCGTGACATACGACGCAAAATTGCGAAGCGTCCGGCTGGGAAACAGTCTGCGCAGATTGACCGGCAGGAGCACCTTGACCGGCTTGCGGCGGCTGCGGTGCGGCACTTTTTCCGCCTGCAGCTCGCAGATGGCCTTGAGCATGGCTGCGGCCAGAAATTCGGTGACGGTGACATGATACTGTGCGGCGCAGGCCTTGACGGCGTCTACCGGGAGCATCATCGTGGTTAGATTCAAAAAGCCGTCGGGCTCGGGCGTGCCGCTCAGATGATAGGCGGTCTGCTCCTTGCGGCTGGCGCAGATGTTTCCGGCGTAGTGCAGGTAGCTGTCCTCCAGTTCCTCCTCATCCGGGTCTTCCAGACGGCCAAGCACACCGCATTCGGCGGGAATGGTGATGCCATATTTCTGACACAGATACTCAGCGACGAGCGTTTTCAGAAACGTCATGCCCCCCGTGCCGTCAGTGACAGCGTGGAAAAATTCCACGGCGATGCGCTTATGATAGACCAGCACGCGGAACGCGCACTTGCGCACGTTGTCAAACGGCTGGTGTACGAGCGGATAGCTCTTGTCCTGTTCAATGGGCGGCGCTTCGGGAATCTCCTCCAGATAATACCAGAACACACCGCGGCGCAGCCGCACCGCAATCGACGGGAAGCGCCGTACTGTCACATCCAGCGCCGAGCGCAGCACGCCAAGGTCAACCGTCTCGGTCAGCGTGGCGGAAAGACGGAAGTAATTCGTCCAGCCGCGGCGCTTGGCCGCCGGATAGATTTTTGCGGCGTTGTCAAGGCGCATCCAGCGCAGCTTTTTCGCCGGCGAGAGCACGCGCGTCATAAAGCTGTTGATCGTCTCAAAATCCTGCATATTCTCGTTGAGATAATACAGCACATACGCGTGCCAACGATCGGGCGCGACAATGAGCTTGCTCTGACAGCCGGATTTACGCAGCTTTTCATGCAGCATCCGCGTGTCGTCCAGCATCACCTCGTCGCCGCCGACAAACAGCAGCGACGGCGGCAGCCCCGTCAGATCGCCAAACAGCGGCGAGCAGAGCGGATTTTTCGGGTCGTCGGTATAGCACTGGGCGTAGAATTTCAGCAGCTCCGGCGTCATGGACGGGTCAATGTCGCGGTTGTCGATATACGACTGTCCAGAGCCGGTCAAATCCGTCCACGGCGAAATGCCGATCAGACCGCACGGAAGCGGCATATTCATTTCCTTGAGCTTAAGGCACAGTGCGTAGATCAGTCCGCCGCCCGCGCTCTCGCCGCACAGCATAATCTGGTCGGCGGGGTAGCCCTTGGCAAGCAGATACTGATAGCTGATAACCGCGTCATCCAGCGCAGCGGGGAAGCGCTCCTCCGGCGCAAGGCGATAGGCCGCGCAGAATACGCGCACGCCGCACTCGTCGGCAAGCGTGGCGGCAAAGCCTTTGGCATAGTCCAGATTGCCGCAGGTATAGCCGCCGCCGTGCAGATAGAGCACAACGCCCTGACGGCGTTCATCCTTTGGAATAATCCATGCGCCCTGAAACGGGCCAAAATCATGGTCGCGGACAAAGACGTCGCGGCGGTGAATGGCCTCCATCAGCTCGCCCAGCTTGTCCTGACCCTTTCGGGTGACCTCAAGCGAGCAGTTGGCGACGAACGGCTTGAAAAAGTTTAATTGTGAACGAACCAGCTTTGCGGGCAGTCCCATGCGCATCGTTCCTTTCGCGTGATAACAATTAAAACTTATTATAGCATTTGCCACAAATCTTGTAAATACACGTTGTGGCAACACTTGCACAAAATGCGTGTTTTATGCTATAATCTTGTAAAATGTGCGAAAGGGCGTGGTGAAATGGAGCAGCAGTCCTATGAAAAGCGCGGCTATCTGCGCGAAAACTACCGGCTGTTTCATCTTTCCGGCGCAATGGACGAGCCGGTGGACTGGCACTATCACACATTCCACAAGATCATCGTCTTTTTGTCGGAGGGTGCGGCCTACGGCATTGAGGGGCGCAGCTACGCGCTTGAAGCGGGCGATATGGTGCTGGTGGGAAGCGGCTGCATCCATCGGCCGGAGATCGCGCCCGGCGCGCCGTATGAGCGGATGATTCTGTATATCTCGCCCGAGTTTATCCGCGCGCACAGCACGCCGGAATGTGATCTGGAATCGTGCTTTACGGCGGCACGGGAGGAATTTCGCTTTGTTGTCCGCCCCGGTGCGGCGCGGCGGGAGCTTATCTCGGCACTCAGCGCGCTGGAGCGTGAATGGGGCAGCGGACAATTTGGAAGCGCACTTTTGTGCGACGCACTGTTTTATCAGTTTTTAATCGGCGTGGGACGCGGAATGCGTGAGCACCGGCTGCAATACGTGGATTCCAGCGCGTTTGATGAGAAAATTGCCGCAATTTTACAATATCTGGCCGCGCATCTGACGCAGGAGATCACAATTGACGATCTAGCCGCGCGGTTTTACATCAGCAAGTACCATATGATGCGCCGCTTCCGCGAGGAGACAGGCTATACCATTCACAATTATCTGGTGACGAAGCGGCTGATGCTGGCACGAGAAAAAATTGCAGGCGGCATGCCGGTAAGTGAGGCGTGCTATCTTTGCGGGTTTCAGGAGTATTCCACGTTTGCCCGCGCGTACAAAAAGCTGTTTCAGGAGTCGCCGCACACGGCACGCTAGAAAAACTTTAATTTTGCAGTGCTTTTTAAGGCCGGGAGGCTTGACAGTTTTAGGGGGATGTGTTATTATCGTAGGGCTGATTTGTATGTCAGATGCCTGCGGGTGTAGCACAACGGCCAGGGCACCAGCCTTCCAAGCTGGGGACGCGGGTTCGATTCCCGTCACCCGCTCCAACCTATGCGCCAGTAGCTCATTCGGATAGAGCAACTGCCTTCTAAGCAGTAGGTGGGGGGTTCGAATCCCTCCTGGCGTGCCATTGCCGGGCTTCCGGCGGCGGCGAAAGCCGCATGGAAATGAATATGGTGGGTGTAGCGTAGTTGGTTAACGCGTCAGATTGTGGCTCTGAAGACCGAGGGTTCGAGTCCCT
>CAKTUT010000127.1 GCA_934621665.1 uncultured Oscillospiraceae bacterium
GGATATACCCGTGCCTGCGGCGCAGGACAGCATGAGAAACGTCCCCTCCGGGGGATATACCCGTGCCTGCGGCGCAGGACAGCATGAGAAACGTCCCCTCCGGGGGATATACCGCAGATTGTTCCCGCGCCTGCGGCGCGGGACAGCGTAAACCGACACACCGCTTGCCCCCGGAGGGGGCAGGCTGAACCCCTTTACGAGAGGATGTGGTTCCATGGACGACCGAAAGAAAGCCAAGCATCGAAAAAAAGTCCATGATTTTCTGAAATCACTCTGTTTTTCCGGACCAAGCTTCCTTGGAATGCTGATTTTCTTCATCATACCGTTCTGCGTGGTCATCTACTATTCGTTCATCTCCGGCGCGCTGGATCACAGCTTTGCGGGGCTGAAAAACTACATTGCCGTGTGGAATAACGGCGCGTTTAAAATCGCGGTCAAGAATACGGCGATTTTCTCGGCCATCTCCGTCCCGGCGGCGGTAATCGTGTCCATGCTGATGGCGCTGATGCTGGAGGCGCGGATTCCGATGAAAAGCCAGTTCCGGACGTTCTTTCTCAGTCCCATGATGGTGCCCATTGCGTCCATCATTCTGGTCTGGCAGGTGCTGTTCCACGACAACGGCGTGATTAACGCGCTGCTGCAAAAGCTGGGACAGAGCAAGATCTACTGGTTCTCGTCCAACGCGAGCATGATCGTGATTGTCATCCTGTTTCTCTGGAAGAACCTTGGCTACAACATGATTCTGTTCATGGCCGCGCTCAATAACATTCCCAAGGCCATGCTGGAGGCCGCCGAGGTGGAAGGCGCATCCGACTGGTATCAGTTCATCCACATCAAGCTCCGCTATCTCTCGCCCACCACGCTGTTTGTGACGATTTTGTCCATTATCAACTCGTTTAAGGTATTCCGGGAGATCTACCTGCTGACGGGCGACTATCCGTATGACGCGCTGTATATGCTTCAGCACTTCATGAACAATATGTTCCGAACGCTTGACTATCAAAAGCTTTCGGCGGCGGCGGTGCTGCTGGCCATCGTCATCGTGATCCTCATCGCCATCCTTTTCGCGGTGGAGAACTACTTTGGAAAGGACGTGGAGGGATGAAGAAAAAACGCTATTTTTCCCGCGCCATGCTTACGCTGCTGGCGGCGCTCTTCGCAGTGCTGTTCCTGCTGCCCACGGTTCTGACCATCACGAACTCGTTCATGACGCAAAGTGAGATCACGGCCAACTATGGTCAGGTGTTCTCCAACGTCAGCAACGGCAAGAGCTACATCTCCAAAACCATCAACCTGAAATTCATTCCCGACAAGGTCAGCTTTACGCAGTATATTACGGTTCTGCTGAAAAGCCCGGACTACCTGCTGAAATTCTGGAACTCGGTGATTCTGGTTGTGCCCATCGTCATCGGGCAGCTGCTGGTGGCATCCATCGCGGCCTACGGCTTTACGCGCTGGCGCGGCAAGGTGCGCGATACCATCTTCTTTGCCTACGTCATTTTGATGCTGATGCCGTATCAGGTCACGCTGGTGCCGAACTATCTGGTCAGCGACTGGCTGAAAATTCTGAATACCCGTTGGGCGATTATCCTGCCCGGCGTATTCGCGCCGTTTTCGGTATTCCTGCTGACAAAGTTCATGCGCCGCATTCCGGTAGCGCTGATTGAGTCGGCCAAGCTTGACGGCGCAAGTGAATGGCATATTTTCTGGGATATCTGCCTGCCGCAGTGCCGCAGCGCGCTGTATTCCATTGCCATTCTGGTGTTCATCGACTATTGGAACATGGTCGAGCAGCCGCTGATTCTGCTGCAAAACGCAGACCAGCAGCCGCTGAGCGTTTATCTGTCCACGATTAACGCCGGCGAAATCGGCATCGCGTTTGCGGTGGCCGTCATTTACATGATTCCGGGACTGCTGCTGTTCCTGCACGGCGAGTCCTATCTGGTTGAGGGCATTGCCTACTCCGGTTCTGTGAAAGGATAGAGAAAACTATGGAAGCAAACGTCAAACGCAGAGAATGGGTCAAAACCGCAGCCATTATCTTTCTGGCTGTGCTGCTGGTGCTGACTTTCTTCTCAAACACCATCATGAACCACTCGCTGCCTGAGGTCGCCACACAGAGCGTCCAGTCGGGCACGATCAACGCCAAAATCCGCGGCAGCGGCACGGTTGCGGCCAACGAGACCTATGACGTGACGATCAACCAGACGCGCAAGATTGCAAGCGTGCTGGTCAAGGTCGGCCAGAGCGTGGAGGCGGGCGACAAGCTCTTTACGCTGGACTCGATGGAGTCGAGCGACCTGACAAATGCAAAGAACGATCTGGAGACCATGGAGCTGGCGTATGAAAAAAGCCTGATTGAGGCCTCCAACACGGCGGCAAAGGACAACCGCGAGGTGCAAAAGGCACAGAAAGCATATAACGAGGCGTTGGCGCTGTGTAAGCAGTTCAGCAACCTCTCCGCCAGCCAGATTGCGCAGGAAAAGGCATCTGCCGAGCTGAAAAAGAAGCAGATGGAGCGTGAGCTTGCCGATCTGAACACCGCCAAGACAAACGCGGAAAAGGACAAGACAGACGCATCCGCCGGTATTACCGAGCTTCAGGCCGCGGTTGACACCGTAGGCAAGCTGAAAAATGCCGTTGACACGCTCAAGGCCGACCAGTACCTGTATAAGACCGACTATGATAATCTCCGTGCATTTGCCGCGTATCTGTTGGCACAGGGCACAAACGCCGGTCAGGACATCGACCAGATTGCCGCCGCCCTTGCAAAGAATCAGTCGCGCTATGATGCCGAGGTGCAGCAGCATGCCGGTCAGTACATCAACGAAAACCTGAATGTCACCGACTTTGAGGGCAAATACAAGACCGTTTCCAGCGCCTATACCACCATCGTCGCCGATCAGGCAGCGCTGGATGCACTGAACCCGAACGAGATGAATTATGACATCACAACCGGCGGCGTTGTCGATAACGCCAAGGTTGACCGCGTCTACAATTCGATTTTCACCGAGCTTCAGACAAAGCAGAACGCCATTTCCAAATATGACACCATCCTTGCGCAGTATGACGCTTCCATCACCACGCTCAGCCGTGCCATTGAGGATCAGGGTACATACATTGAAGATCTCGGCAGTGCAAAAACCTACGCCGATCAGGCCAAGACCGCAAAGGAAACACTGGAAGAGCTGATGTTCAATCAGGGGCTGGCCAACAGCTCGGATCTGGATATGCAGGCGTCCAAGGAAGCCATCGAAAAGAAGAAAGAAGAAATCAAGAAGCTGGAGGAGGACGCTGACGGCGGCGATGTCACAGCCAAGGTCAGCGGCGTGATCAGCGCCATCAACGTGACCGCCGGCAACTCCATCGGTCCGGATCAGGCGCTGGCGACCATTCAGGTGGTTGACCGCGGCTATACCGTAAAAATCTCCGTCACTACCGATCAGGCCAAAAAGGTTCGCGTAGGCGACAAGGCAGAACTTGTCAACTATTGGGGCGGCGATCTGGAGGCGACGCTGGAGAATATTGCAAACGATCCCGCCAATCCCGGCAAGAACAAGCTTCTTGTGTTCCGGCTGACGGGCGACGTTGAACCCGACACCAACCTGACGCTGTCCATCGGTCAGAAGAGCGCCAACTATGACGCGCTTGTGCCGAACTCCGCCGTCCGCAGCGACAGCAACGGCTCGTTTGTGCTGGCTGTTGTGGTCAAGAGCAGCCCGCTTGGCAACCGCTACACCGCCACACGCGTGGATGTAAAGGTTCTTGCAAGCGACGATACCATGTCCGCCGTCAGCGGCATCTCCGCAGGCGACTTCGTCATCACCACCTCGACCAAGCCCATTGAGGCCGGCACGCTGGTTCGTCTGGCGGAAAACGGATGAGCCGGGGCGGTAAATTCGTCAGGAAGCGCGACAAAAAGCCCCTGACGGGAAAAATGATCTTCCTGCTGATTTTAAACGCCGTGATGCTGGTGGGCGTGCTGGTCTCGTCATTAAAGCTTGGCAGCGTGACGCACGCGCTTTTGACCCAGAGCGCCGCCAAGGCGTGGCGCGGCAGCAATGAGCTGCGCTTTGCGCAGGTATCGGCGTTTTTGCCGGAGGACGGCAAGATTGCACTGAGCGCTGTGGAATCGTTCCGACGGACGCTGGAGAAGGCGCTGGTGGATGCGTCGCTGGAAGCGCCGGAGGGCGGAAGCCTGTATACCGACGCCTATTCCGGTAAGGCGGAAATCAGCGTATCGAGCAATAAAAGTACCGTTACAGTAAAGGCCATCGGCGTGGGCGGGGACTATTTCCTGTTCCACCCGCTGCGGCTTCGCAACGGCAGCTATCTGACGGCAGATGATTACATGGCCGACCGGGTGGTGCTGGATGAGGAGCTTGCATGGGCGCTGTTCGGCAGCAACGACGTGGCGGGCATGAGCGTAACGATCAATAACCGTCCCTATCCGGTGGCTGGCGTTATCCACCGCGAGGACGACTTTGCCAGCAAAAAAGCGTATCAGGACGGCGCTGGGCTGTTTATGAGCTATGATGCGCTGAACGCCATCTCAGAGACAAAAATCAGCTGCTACGAGCTGGTTGCGCCCGACATGATTACCGGTTATGCAAAAAGCGTCGTGTCGGATAAATTCCCCATCGGCAACGGTGAGGTGGTGCAGAACACCGGCCGCTATTCGCTGACAAGCCTGCTGAAGGTGATCGGGAGCTTTGGTGAGCGCTCGATGAGCACAAAGGGCATCCTCTATCCCTATTGGGAAAATGCCGCGCGTATGACCGAGGATTACGCTGCGCTGTGGCTGGTGCTGCTGGTGCTGTGCTCGCTGTGCCCGTCTGCGTGCCTGGTGCTGCTGGTCATCCACTATGTGAAAAAGCTGGCCGCCGCCGTGGGCGAAAAGGTGCCCGAAATGATCGAGGAAAAGGTAGAGGCCGAAAAGGAAAAGCACTATGTGCGAACCGGCATCTGAATACAAAACCGCCCTCCCGCAGCGCGGGAGGGCGGTTTTGCGTTCCAGCGGGAAAGCTGCTGGTTCGATTGCACAGATGCTGCATATTTGTAGGGCGGACAGCGTCGTCCGCCCCAATGGGATATTCTTAGGGTGTATCTGAAAACGCATGATGTGACC
>CAKTUT010000128.1 GCA_934621665.1 uncultured Oscillospiraceae bacterium
AGCCGTTAAAGACCGTCTTTATCCACGGGCTTGTCCGCGACGACAAGGGACGCAAAATGTCAAAGTCCCTTGGCAACGGTATTGATCCGCTGGAGATGGCCGATACCTACGGCGCTGATGCACTGCGCTTTAATCTGATTACCGGCAACTCGCCCGGCAACGATATGCGCTTCTATGTGGAAAAGTGCGAGGCCATGCGCAACTTTGCAAACAAGATCTGGAACGCCAGCCGCTATGTGCTTATGAACCTGACGGTGGACGAGCCGGGACTGCCTGAGCTTTCCAAGCTGGAAATCGAGGACAAGTGGGTGCTGGACAGCCTGAATACGCTCATCCGTGAGGTTACGGAGAACATGGACGCGTATGAGCTCGGCGTGGCATCGGCCAAGGTGTATGACTTCATCTGGGACACCTACTGCGACTGGTATATTGAGCTGACCAAGGCGCGTCTGTACGGCGAGGACGAGGAAAGCAAGCGCACCGCGCAGCGCGTACTGGTGTATGTGCTTGACCAGCTTCTGCGGCTGCTGCATCCGTTTATGCCGTTTATTACCGAGGAAATCTGGCAGGCCATCCCGCATGAGGGCGAGTTCCTGATTAAGGCTGAGTGGCCGGTGTGGCATGACGAGCTGTCGTTCAAGACAGAGGCTGCTGCGATGGAAATGGTCAAGAATGCCATCTCCGCCATTCGTGCGCGCCGCGCGGAGATGAACGTCCCGCCGTCGAGAAAGGCTGCATTGTATGTCGTCTCGGCACACGGCGAGATTTTCCGTCAGGGCGAGGGCTTTATCAAACGTCTTGCCTATGCCGATCAGGTGATGATCTGCGACGGAGACCCAGAGGGACACGAGGATATGCTCTGCGTCGTCACCGCAGACGCAAAGCTCTACATCCCGCTTACGCAGCTGATCGACGTGGAAAAGGAGCTTGCGCGCATCGCCAAGGAAAAGGAAAACTGCCTCAAGCAGATTGCCATGTTTGAGGGCAAGCTGAATAACGAGCAGTTTGTCTCCCGTGCACCGGAAAAGGTGGTTGCCGACCAGCGCGAAAAGCTGGAAAAGAACCGCGCGCTGCTGCGCCAGCTGGAGCAGAGCGAGGTACGGCTGAAAAAGTAAGCACGGACGATTGTTCGACAGGAAAAGCAGCGCATAAAATCTATAATGGACACGCATGGAAGCAAATTCTGTGCGTGTCCATTTTCTTTTGGGAGGAAGCAGAATGAATCTGACAAGCTTTTTGCAGGATAAACGGCTGATGATTGCGCTGAAGGGGGAGATTGACCACCACAGCGCCAAGGGGACGATGCGCATTGTCGGAAATAAGATTGATCTGTATCTGCCGGTGGTGTGTGTGCTGGATTTTCGGGAGGTCAGCTTCATGGATTCCAGCGGCATTGCCATCGTGATTTCCGCTGTGCGGCGGATGCGGGAAATCGGCGGGCGGGTGGAGCTGAAAAACGTGCCGCCGCAGCCCATGAAGGTGCTGAAAGCCTCCGGTATTGAAAAAATTGTGGAGGTAGAGGAAGAAAGGAGTCTGGAAAGTATATGAAATGTGAAAACTACATGAAACTGGAATTTCCCAGCCAGTCGGCAAACGAAAGCTTTGCGCGCGCGGCGGTGGCGTGCTTTGCCGCGCAGCTTGATCCGAATCTTGACGAACTGAGCGACATCAAGACGGCAGTGTCGGAGGCAGTGACAAACTGTATTGTCCACGCCTACCGCGACAGCATCGGGCTGATTACACTCCGCTGCCGGATTTTGCCGGAAAACGTGCTGGACATCATGGTTAAGGACAAGGGCTGCGGGATTGCAGATCTGGCACAGGCCAGAAAGCCGATGTACACAACCGGCGGCGAGGAGAGAAGCGGCATGGGCTTTACGATTATGGAGAGTTTTATGACCGACTTTAAGGTTACATCCGCGCCGGGCAGGGGAACGACGGTACATATGAAGCGGAAAATCGCGCGTCGGGGGCGGCGAGAGTGAGCACTGCACCGGAAATTCTGATTGCCCGTGCGCAGGCGGGCGACCGCGATGCTGCCGAGCAGCTGGTGGTGGAAAACGCAGGGCTCATCTGGTCGATTGCACGTCGCTATTTTGGCCGGGGAACTGACCCGGATGATCTGTATCAGCTGGGGTGCGTGGGCTTCTTAAAGGCCGTCGCGGGCTTTGATACGGCCTACGGCACGCAGTTTTCCACCTATGCCGTGCCGAAAATTGCAGGAGAAATTCGCCGCTTTCTGCGTGATGACGGCTCGGTCAAGGTCAGCCGGAGTATTAAGGAGCGGGCGGCGGCCATCAAGCAGACGCGCGAGCGCATGACGGGCGAGCTTGGACGCGAGCCAAGCGTTTCAGAGCTTTCACAGGCGCTGGAACTGTCGCCGGAGGAGATTGCGTCGGCGGAGACGGCAACGTCTGCCGCCGAGTCGATTCAGCGAGAGAGCGGGGAAGAGGGCTTCTCGCTGGAGGACGTGCTGTGTACGTCGGGGATGGAGGAGCGCATTCTTGAGCACCTTGCGCTGCGCGACGCGATGGCACAGCTGTCGCCGCGGGAGCGGCTGGTGATTGATCTGCGGTATTTCCGGGGATTGACACAGGAAAAAACAGCACGCGTGGTTGGCGTGTCGCAGGTGCAGATCAGCCGGATTGAGAAAAAGGCGCTGGCGGCGCTGCGCAATCATCTGTAGCGTGCGCGAGGATTTGTCATCGACAAAACGCGGAAAATGCGGTAGAATAGCTTCATCTGAATGAGGACAGGTGCAGCTATGACCAGTGAATTTGAACAGCGGTTTTTAACGGCGCGGCGCGCCGTGATTGCCGGTTGCTTTTCGAACTTAAATGAGATGCAGCGCAGGGCCGTTCTGACAACAGAAGGGCCTTTGCTGCTTTTGGCCGGCGCGGGCAGCGGAAAGACCACGGTGCTTGTCAACCGTGTGGCAAATCTGATTTCGTTTGGCTGCGGCGCGGATTCCTATGAGATACCGGATTATGTAACGGAAGATGATGTGCGTTTTCTGGAGGACTATCTGCATACCGGGCGCGAGGAGGATCAATCGCGCGCGCACGCGCTTTGCGCGCTGCGTCCGGCCGCGCCGTGGAGCATCATTGCGATTACCTTTACAAATAAGGCGGCAAATGAGCTGAAAGAGCGCCTTTCCAGAATGCTTGGGCCTGAGGCTATGGACGTGTGGGCGATGACGTTCCACTCGGCATGCTGCCGCATTCTGCGGCGCGAGATTGAGCGCCTTGGCTATACCGGAAGCTTTACCATCTATGATACGGCCGACTCAGAGCGCGTAATCAAAGATATTCTGCGCGATAAGAATTTAGACGAAAAGACGTTTGTCCCGCGGATGGTACTCGGCATGATCTCCAAGGCCAAGGACAAGCGTCAGAACCCGGAGGCATTTTCCAACACGGCGGCCTATTCCGGCGACTACCGGATGGAGAAAATTGCGGAAATCTACGCTGAGTACACTGCGCGGCTCAAGGACGCAAATGCACTGGACTTTGATGATATTCTGCTGAAAACGGTAGAGCTGCTGGAGCAGTTTGAGGATGTGCGGACATTTTACCAGCGAAAGTTTCACTATGTACTGATTGATGAGTATCAGGACACGAATATGCTGCAGTATCAGCTTTCGTCGCTTCTGGCGGGCGGCTTTGAAAACATCTGCGTGGTGGGCGACGACGACCAGTCCATCTACAAATTCCGCGGTGCGACAATTGAGAATATTCTGTCGTTTGAAAAGCAGTATAAGGGCTCGCAGGTCATCCGGCTGGAGCAGAACTACCGCTCAACACAGGCAATCCTGAACGCGGCCAACGCCGTTATTGCCCATAACAAGGGGCGCAAGGGCAAAAAGCTCTGGACGGAGAATCCGTCGGGTGAAAAAATTACCGTGTATGAGGCAAACGACGGCGTGGACGAGGCAAATTATGTTGCCAGCCGCATCATCAGCCAGTCGCACGGGAAAAACTTCAAGGATTACGCCGTTCTCTACCGGACAAACGCGCAATCAAACGCGATGGAATATGCATTCAAACGCAGCGGTGTACCCTATCGGATCATCGG
Organism: uncultured Oscillospiraceae bacterium; assembly: GCA_934621665.1. Classification (GTDB taxonomy): domain Bacteria; phylum Bacillota; class Clostridia; order Oscillospirales; family Oscillospiraceae; genus CAG-170. The sequence goes on from CAKTUT010000128.1 coordinate 4,075, forward strand.
CGGCACGCGCTTCTTTGATCGCGCGGAAATCAAGGATATGCTGGCATATCTGTGTGTCATCAACAACCGAACCGACGATCTGCGCCTGCGGCGCATCATCAATAACCCGCCGCGCGGCATCGGCCCGAAAACCATTGAGATGGCCGAACGGCAGGCAGCTGCGGCGAACGCGCCGCTTTATACGGTGATCTCCGATCCCTACAGCTATCCCAGCATGGAAAAGGCGGCGGGGAAGCTAATGGCGTTTACGGTGATGATTGAGGAGTGCGCGCAGCTGCTGGAAACGCTGAGTCTGCCAGACTTTTATGAGGAAGTGCTCATCCGGACGGGCTATCTTGCCAGGCTGGAGGAAAAGGACGATGTGGAGGCGCGCACGCGCGCAGAAAACGTCCGAGAACTCAAATCCAGCATTCTGACGTATATGGAGAATACCGATACGCCGACGCTGGCGGGCTTTTTAGAGGAAATTGCGCTGTATACCGACATTGAGCAATATGACGCCGACGCCGACGCGGTGGTGATGATGACAATGCACAGTGCAAAGGGACTGGAATTTCCAAATGTCTTTCTGGTTGGCCTTGAGGAGGGGCTGTTCCCCGGAACGCGCTGCCTTGGCGATCCGGACGAGCTGGAGGAAGAGCGGCGGCTTTGCTATGTGGCCATTACGCGCGCCAAGCAGTCACTTTGTATCTGCTATGCGCGGGAACGAATGCTCTATGGCCGCACAAGCGCGTGTCTGCCGTCGCGATTTATTGATGAGCTGCCGGACGAGTGCGTGGAGCGCGTGGGCGTGTCGCTGCGCCGCCGCGAGCAGCGTGAGCAACAGCCGTTTGGCTATGAGCGGCCGCGTAGCTCGATGTATGACGATGGAATGTGGTATCCGCCGCAGGGGAAGCCAAAGCCCGCGCGCGATTACTCCACGAACATCCCAAGCGTAAAAAAATCTGCGCCCAAGGTCAGCTATGCCAAGGGCGATATGGTGCAGCACAAGGCCTTTGGCCGGGGCATGGTGCTGACGGTTTTGCCGATGGGCGGCGACGCGCTGTTGGAGAT
>CAKTUT010000129.1 GCA_934621665.1 uncultured Oscillospiraceae bacterium
ACAACGGAGCGAACGAGACCTGCCGCTTGCGGCGGGGCGAGGAATGCGCAGTTTGTTGCGACGAGAACCCAGCGAAGTGGTTCACATTCGGAGAGGAGCAGCAACGGAGCGAACGAGACCTGCCGTTTGCGGCGGGGCGAGGAATGCGCAGTTTGTTGCGACGAGAACCCAGCGCAGCGGATCGCGTTTGAGCGCTTGTCAAAATACTTTTTTGACAAGCGCAAAAACAGGATGGGCATTTCTACCCATCCTGTTTTTGTCCTGATTTACAGCATTGCGCTCATCGCGGCGGTCATCTCTTCAATCATTTCCTCCGCACGCGCCATGTTATCAGCACAGGCCGTGTAGTAGAACTTGATCTTCGGCTCTGTGCCCGACGGGCGCATAATCACGCGTCCCTGCTTGCCAAAACGCAGCATAATCATATTTTCTCTCGGCAGACCGGTCGGCGTCTTTTCGCCAGTTGCGCAGTCGGTTGTCTCCGCCTCGCGGAAGTCGGAGACAGACGTGACAGCAAACTCCGCGATTTTCTTTGGTGGCTGCCGGCGCAGCTGCTCCATCAGTTCCATGCACTTTGCTTTCTGCTCGTCCGAGGTAAACAGCACATTCTGAAGCCCCGTTGCAAAATGGCCATAGGTCTCATACAGCCCGTCCATCACCTGCGCAAGCGTCTTACCCGCCAGCTTGTAGCTGGCTGCCATTTCGCAGATGAGCATTGCCGTAACAACGGCGTCCTTATCGCGGGCATAGTCGCCCTTGAGGTAGCCGCAGCTCTCCTCAAAGCCCAGTACATAGTCGCCCGGCCGTCCGGCCCGCTCCAGCTCCAGAATCACGCCGCCGATGTACTTAAAGCCAGTCAGAACCGTGCGCATTGTGCAGCCATAAGCTGCGGCAATGTGGTCGGCCAGCGGCGTGGAGACGATGCTCTTGACCGCAACCGGCTCTTTGGGAAGCTTTCCTGCTTTTTTCAGCCCCGAGAGGATATAGTCCAGCAGCAGGCATCCCATCTCATTGCCCGAGAATTTGCGGAAGCTGCCATCATCCATCGGAATCGCGGCCGCAATGCGGTCGGAGTCCGGATCGGTTGCCAGCACCAGATCAGGCTTAACCTCCGCCGCCAGCTTATAGTTTTCGGCAAACGCCACGTCGTTTTCCGGGTTCGGATTCGGGCAGGTTTCAAAATCACCGGAGGGCTTTGCCTGCGATACCGGCACGTGAACCTCCGCGCCAAGGCGGTGGAGGATTTCCTGCACCGGCTCGCCGCCTGCGCCGCAGAGCGGCGAGTAGACCACGCGCAGCTTTGCCGCTTTCACGCACTCGGGCGCAATGGCTTCCTGCCAAATGCGCGCATAATAGTCCTGCCATACCTGTGCGGGAATCCACTCTACCAGTCCCTGCGCCATCGCGTCGGCAAAGGTGAGCTTTTCAGGCGCAAACAGGTCGATGGTGTCAATCGCCGCCGAAACCTTGCCCGCCGGGATTTCCGTCATCTGGCCGCCGTCCGGGCCATAGCACTTGAGGCCGTTGTATTCCTTTGTATTGTGGCTGGCCGAAATAACGATACCGGCGCTGCAATGCAGATGGCGCACCGCATACGACAGCATCGGCGTGGGGCACAGCCGGTCATAGACATAGACGTGCACGCCGCTTTCTGCCAGTGCCGCAGCGCAGATTTCGGCATAGCGCCGCGAATTGTGGCGGCAGTCATAGCCGATGGCGCACGTCTTTTTGCCCGGCTCTTCTGCCAGATACGCGCCAAGGCCGCGCGCGGCCTGACGGACGGTATATTCATTCAGATTGGCAATACCTGCGCCCATAACGCTGCGGATACCCGCCGTGCCAAACGTCTGCTTATGTCCAAAGCGCTGCTCAATCAGTGCCTCGTTTCCCTCCATGGCCTTGAGCTCATCGAGCACCTCGCCCTGCGCGTGCGAAAGCCAGTTCTGATATTCCCGGTATGCGTTTTCGTTCATTGTTTCCGCCTCCGTAATTGTTAATTTGTTGTTCTGCGCACAGTATAGCACGTTTGATGCAAAAAGAAAATTTCTTTTTCGCACAAAAAACGCCTTTCCCATCCGGGAAAGGCGTTCTCGTTTTTACAAAATTCGTTTCAAGGCTGCGATATATTCCGGCGTTGTGCCGCAGCAGCCGCCCACAATGCCAGCGCCCACCGCAATCAGCTTTTTCATGTGTGCGGCAAACGTGGGCGCGTCCATGGAATAGACCGCCGTGCCGTCATTCAGGATTTTCGGCAGTCCCGCATTCGGCTTTGCCACAACGGGAAGCCTGCACGCGCGGCGCATCATGGCCATGACGCTTTCCAACTGGTCAGGTCCTGACGCGCAGTTAACGCCAACGGCGTCCGCACCCAGCGCCTCCAGCGCGGGCGCAGCCTCGGCGGCGCTGCCGTCAAAATAGCATTTGCCGTCGGACTGCACCGAAAGCGTGCAGATCACAGGCTTGTCGCACACGCTGCGAATGGCCTCTACGGCCGCCATGCACTCGCTCACACCCATCATGGTCTCCACTGCAAACAGGTCGGCGCCCGCCTCCAGCAGCGTCTCCGCCTGCTCACGGTAGACCGAAAGCAGCGACGCATAGCTGTACGCCCCCGCCTCCTCCACCGGCCGGCCGAGCGTCGTCATATCGCCCGCCACCAGCACGTCTGCGCCAACCGCCTCGCGTGAAAGCGCAACCAGCGCCCGATTCATCTCACGCAGCCGTCCATCCAGACCGAACTGGCGCAGCGATACGCGATTGGCACAGAACGTAGGCGCATAGACAATCTGGCTTCCGGCCGCGGCATAGGCCGATTGCAGCTGGCGCAGCACCGCCGGATGCTCCAGCACCCAAGCCTCTGTACACACGCCTCGCGGCATTCCTGCGCGAATCAGATTCGTCCCGGTTGCGCCATCAAGCAGTACCGTACCCGCGCGGCAAAGCGCGGAAAATTCATCTCGTGTCATCACTCGATATCCCTGACAACCTCTTCCACCGGCAGATCGAGCCGCTCTGGATGGGCAAGGAGCCGTCGCATATATTTCAGCGCCGTGGCAAAATAGAACCCGTCGCAGATGCGCTCGTCGGTATTGACGGTGTAGTCCACATACTTACGCTGCACCACGTTGCCCTCAGCGTCAATTTCATTCTTGCGGTACTTGCAGCCGAATGCCACAAACACCGGAAGGTTGCCAAAGTCATACAGATGGTGGACAATCGGCGGAATGCCGAGCGAGCCCATTGAGGTAAAAAAAATCGAACCGTGGAACGGGCTGACCTCCAGCAGGAACTTTGGCAGCAGGCCAAAATAGTCCATCGTCTTAAGTACCCATACGGCGAACTTGAACAGCACGCCCGGAATCAGTGAAAGCGCCTTGGCCGTCTTATCAAAGTCACTTGCGTCGGACGCGCCCTTAATGCGCGCAACCTCAGCGTTAAACTTGCGGTAGATATCCTCCACCGTGTCGTGCGGCGTCAAATGGAGCTTCATCGCGCTCTCTGGAGCCTCAGTGGTCATATCCTCCTTGACCATCATGCAGAACTGGATATCCTCATCGCGCGTATAGACCTTTTGGCCGGACAGGAACCGGTTGAGCGCCGGGTACTTTGCCACGCAGCGCACATACGCCGCCAGAAACACGTGCGTAATTCCGAAGTTATGCAGTCCCTGCCGCCGCTTTTCGCGGATATAGTGCTCCATGGCCGTAATCTCCACGGTGTCGCGGACAAAGTTTGACGCGGGAACACGATTTGGCATGATGTAGTTTGCCACCACCTGCACCGGGTCAAGCGAGCGCAGCTTCCGCCCATCTGGGCGGTCACCCCACGTGGGATGATAGCGCTTATCCAGATGCACATTGATGGCGCATGTCAGGAAAAAGCCGCCCAACAGCACCAAAATATCGGCCAGATTTTCATACAGAACGCCAAGCTTCTGCGGCTGAAGCGCCGCCCGGCACTCATACAGCAGCACGCTGAGTCCTGCCAAATGCATCAGCGGCAGCAAAATGGGATGCGGCTTGCCGGAGACAATTGCCGCATACACGCACGCAAAGCACAGATATGCAATCCAGCACAGCAGAATATAGCGCATCCAGAGCGTGCTCATGGAAATACGGATGCCAAAATAGATCGCGATCATGAACACCGGAATCGACGTGCGGTAAAGATGCTCCTCGCCGTCAATCAGAATATTCAGCACATAGAACAGGCATGCTGCAACCGGCAATACAATTAAAAACCACACCGTCTTTGTATCTGCGCCTTTCCCGCAGAAATATGCGATGCGGACGATCACCGAGCAAACCAGCGCCAGTGCCGACAGCCAGACCATTACGTTTTTCCGGCTGACATAAAAAGCAGTTCTCTTTTCCATGCGGCTATGATATCACAGTTCGTCCCGTGTGGAAAGTTTTTTGCGTATTTTTTTACATTTGCGCAAGTTTTCCCGCCATCAGCGGGCAGACTTGGCGCGGTGCTCCGTTTCAGATAGAGCACGGCAAAGCGCTACAGCTGCCCAAGCAGCGCGCGGCAGCCCGCGTCCACATCGCGGTAGGTGTCGTCAAAGTTTCCGGTATACCACGGGTCGGCAATGCTGCCGGGGCGGCTGGTGTAGTCCAGCAGCAGATGGCATCTGCCGTCCGGATCGCCGCCGAAAATGCGGCGCATATTGCGCAGGTTTGCGTCGTCCATGCCGATGAGCAGGTCATATTCGCGATAGTCTGCGGGCGTAATCTGCCGCGCGCGGTGCGAAAGGCACGGAATATTCACCTCGCGCAGCTTTTGCCGCACACCGTAATGCGGACCGTTTCCGATTTCCTCGGTGCTGGTAGCGGCAGAGTCGATGACAAACTCACCGGTACGTCCCGCCTGCGCAACCAGATGCTTCATGACAAACTCGGCCATGACCGAACGGCAGATATTGCCATGGCAAATAAACAAAATCTTTACCATCTTGGTTTTTCCTCGATTATCTTGGTATTTCGTTACTTCTTCGTAGTTTTTTAAATTAACAGAATATGTTTTCTTGGCATATTGTGGCGTATCATGGTACCTCGTATCCGGCAAAAGTAGTACAAAAGTAGTAAATTGCGTCCATATACTGGATTTTACTACCGAAAGTGG
>CAKTUT010000130.1 GCA_934621665.1 uncultured Oscillospiraceae bacterium
GCTTGGAGCTGTCCAGATTTTTGATATAATCTGCTTTAGAAAGCAGCAGCTTAGCATGCAGCTTTACCACCCGAAGTGTATTGGCCCGTAATGCTTCCACGCTCTCATGCAGGGACTCACATCCGGGGCTATCATCGAAACGTGCACGCATGCAAAACAAATGAATTTCTTTTCCATGAGAACGCTGTAGCTTTCGCCCGCAGTATCCACAGACAAACAGGTTTTGTGAACGATTTCCAGCAGTGTTGTCGTTCACCGTCCGTATCCGCGATTTCAAGGCATCAACTGCCTGCTGATATATCTCTGGCGAAATGATAGCCTCATGCGTTCCGTCAACAACGACCCACTCCTCCTTGGAAAGCGTTCTCATTTTATTTGAGCGAATGCCAACAGTTTCTCTGGTTCCGCTTACCATTTTTCCAGTATATCTTTCATCGTTCAAAATTTTTCGAACTGTTCCACCAAGCCAAAGCGTTTCCTTTTCCAGAACTCGCCCATTATAGCGCTCGCCGTTTTGTCTTTTGTGCGCTGCGGGAGATGGTATTTTCAGCGCATTAAGCTGTTTGGCAATCTCCATCGTGCTCTTTCCTGCGATGCACCATTCAAAGATTCTCTCTATTGTTGAGCGAACGGCTTCATCCACCAGAAGCTTGTGCTTATCTGCCGGATCCAGCCGATAGCCATAGAAAGCCTGACCTCCCCAATACATGCCTCTTCGATTCCGGGTTTTTACAGCACTTCGGATTTTTAGCGAAAGATCCTTGCTGTACATTCCGTTTACAAGGTTCCTCAGCGCCAGTTCCATGCCACCGGTTGTTCCGATGTAGTCATTGCTGTCAAACGCATCACCGACCGAAACAAACCTCGTTCCAAAGAGGGGAAGAATCAATTCAAGATACGCTCCCACCTCCAGATACGCACGGCCAAAGCGAGATAAATCTTTCACAAGAATGCACTGGATTTCCCCATGGCGAACCATCTCCATCATTCTCTTGAAATTCGGCCGTTCAAAACTGGTTCCGCTATAGCCATCATCGCAGAATTCCACAACACGATAGGCAAGCAGGTCTGAATGCTGGTCTCTATAACTTTGGAGAATCTTCCGCTGATTGGTTACACTGTTACTTTCGCTTTTTTCCTGTGATGAGCGAAGATCACCGTCTTCGACAGAAAGGCGAATATACATGGCAAGCGTCTTTTCAGGCATAGCGCTGTGCCTCCTTCCGCCAAAGAGCCGCATTGAGAAGAAGTTCTTCCATTTCGTCCCGATAATTCAGCTTTACTTCATAGTACCCATCATTGAACAGAACGATTTCGTCGATCAAAGCGTCCACCATTGCAGCATTCAGTTCTGCACAATCGCCATATTCCTCGATAAGGTGTGCCCACCGGTCGCTCCCTTTATATTCGGGGGAATACTTCCGCGCCTCCTTTTCAAGCTCGTGTGCAAATATTCTGAGCTCATTTGCCTTAGTCGCACATGCATTCGTTTCAGCAATGTATTCCTGTTCGGAAAGAATACCGTCTTTGAAATTGCTGTAGAGCGCAGCTTTCCGTTCACCATACAGGTCAATCTTTGCCATGATATTCCGAATCTGCTCTTGAAAAATCCTGTATCGGCTTTTGTTTCTCTCCCGCTGATTTAAGGATGCAACAAGGGACTGCGCATCAATAAAAAGCTGCATCTGACTCTTGATTATACGCAGAACCGCAGCTTCAAGTTCCTCTTTTTTTACTGCTTTCTTGGGGCAGTAGGACGAGTTATAGTTTTCATGCAGCGTGCAATAGTACCACCATGTCGCTTTACCGTGATTCTTCTTGGCACGAAGAAACATTGCTTTTCCGCATTCTCCGCAGCGCAGATGCCCCTTGAAAATGCTCGCCTGCTTGCTTTTGCAATTATACCTTGTTGCTGATCCGGTGGTATGCTTCAGCTCCTCAAAATACTTCTGCACACGGTCAAAGAGCTCTTCCGAAATAATTGGCTCATGGGTACCCTTTGTAATGATCCAGTCCTCTTTGGGAACAGTCTTGCTTTTCTTATCCCCTGAACTATGGAAGTCCGAGCGATACTTTCCACCAATCATCCATCCGAGATATGTTCTGTCAATCAATATTTTTCGTACGGTTTGCTGGTACCAGCGGGAATTCTTGAATTTATCGCTCTTCACCAACCCAAGATCGAAATTATGCCGGCCCGGAGACGGAATTCCTCTGTCGTTCATGGTGACAGCCGCATAATGTAGCGTGCATCCCCCGGCCACCATTTCGAACAGCTCGCGCACAATGGGTGCAGCCTCCGGATCTATGACCAAATGGTGCTTATCCATTGGATCCCTTAAATATCCATACGGTGCCTTACTGCCTACGAACTTTCCCTGTTTCTGCATGGATTCCATCACAGAACAAATTTTCTTCGAAACATCCTTTGCGTAGCGCTCGTTCAGAAGATTTTTTACCTGAACCGAAATGTCTGCCTGTTTATAAAGAGAATCGAACCTGTCTGTAATGGAAATAAAGCGTACATTCAGATAGGGAAACACCATCTCAATAAACTCGCCGGATTCAAGGTGATTTCGACCCAGCCGAGACAAGTCCTTAACGATGACACAGTTTACTTTCCCATCCCGGATATCGTTCATCATGCGGGAAAACTCCGGCCGCTGGAAATCAGTACCGGAGACATCATCATCACAATATACATCAAAAACACTGATGTCTGGATCTTCACCTGCGAAATCACGAAGAAGCTGCATTTGGTTTCCGATGGTATCAGCTTCCCTTTTTCGTTCATTTTCCACTGAAATACGGGCATACAGAGCAGCGGAATATTCAGTCTTCGGAGCGGTTTGCGTTTTCACCACGGCTCCTGCGTTTTTTCTGCTTGTTCTTGCCATATCAAACCACCGCCCTCTCGCCATCTGCGGCATTACCGCGGAATGCTTGAACCTGCGCCAACAACTCGGCGTAATTTTGCATGTGTGTAAACTCTATTTCCAAGGTTTTGTCCTCATACACCAGAATCCGTTCGATGCACTCGACCGCAACGGCCCTTGTAAGAGACGGAATGTTCTGATATGCGAGCAGCTCCTGAACCCATTGGCTCTGGCGGCCTGATTTGTCAAGTTCCATATTTCGTTCACGCTGGACCTGCTCTTTGGCAATCAGTGCATCCGTAATCTTGGAATCATACTGTGCCCGAATTTCAAGAAAATCCTCTTTCGGGATAATGTTCTCCTTGAAGTCTTCGTATAAAGAGGTTTTCAGCTTCCTGTACTTGAATTCTTCCGCCTCAGCTTTTTCAATACGCTCCTGTGCCTTACGTGCGCGAATCTGCTGAAGAGGTGCGTCATTGATTGCTTTCAGACACTCATCCATCTGAACTACAATAGAGATGTGCTTTTGTAGCAGTGCAAGCACCGCATCAAGAAGCTGCTGCTCCGGAATGGAATGACTGGTACAGGTTCCGCGATCTTTATAAGCACTGCAGGCATAACAAATTTGTTTGTTCGTTGCGGAGGCCGTAATTGTTCGGCGAACCATCGGGCTCCCGCAATCCGCACAGAAAAGCAGTCCCGCAAGAGGAAATACAGTTTTTTTCCCTGGTGATACCCGCGTATCCATTTTCAGCAAGCGCTGGACAAGATTGAATGTTTTGTCGCTGACAATCGCCTCAAAGGCATTCTCAACCACAACCCATTTCTCCGGAGGGTTAACAACGACAGTCTTTATTTTATAATTTGGCCTTGTGCGAACGCCCTGTATCATCGTTCCCGTATACACGCGATTTGATAATATGCGGCCTATTCCGACAGCGGTCCATTCGACTTTCGCATGCTTCTGAAAGCTGCACTTGAGCCCGCTGCCTGTACTTCTCTTGTACTCCAGAGGAGCCAAAATCTTTTGTTCGGTCAGGCGTTTCGCAATCGCCGCTTGGCTCATACCCTCAATTTTCCATCGGAAAATATCCTGAACAACGCCTGCTGCATAGGGATCAATCTCCAACTTGGTATGGTCGTCATCGGATTTCATATATCCGTAGGGAGCAAACGCGCCGAGATATTCTCCGTTTTTTCGCCGCACCTGGAATTGACTCCGAATCTTCATGGAAATATCGCGGCAGTAGTTGTCATTCATCAGATTTTTCAGCGTGATGCTGAAATCATCTGCAGAGTCACGCGTTACCGTATCAATGTTGTCATTGATTGCAATCAGTCGAACTCCATAAAAAGGAAAAAGACGGTCGATATACTTTCCGGCATTGATGTACTCTCGGCCGAAGCGGGACAAATCCTTTACAACAACGCAATTAACCGTTCCAGCTTTGATGTCATTCATCATAAGCTGGAACGCAGGCCGGTCATAATTCGTCCCAGTATATCCATCGTCTATACGAACGGATACAATATTTATTTCGGGCTTATCCTGCAAGAAGTCGAGGATGAGCTGTTTTTGATTGGTAATGCTGTTGCTTTCGTTTTTTCTTCCGTCAGAAGTGTCTTCGTCTTCCTTGGAGAGCCGGACATATATAGCAGCATCATATCTTGTAAGTTCTGACATATTCTCACTCCTTTGATGGGCTTGTCAGGTTCACCGACAATGATCTCCGGGTGAGTATCAGGCTGAATCCGTGTTTATTCTAACAAATCTCAGCCAAAAAGTCCACCTGGTTTCGTCGAAAACCACAACTTTCCAAACTTTCCATTTTTCATACCGTTTGCAGCATATCAATCATATTCTGTTGAAATGACGGTCCGTTTTCCTTATACACAACCTTTATCACAACATCTCCTATTCGAAAGCAATAGGGATTCTGTATCTGGCGAATGAATTCAGCTACTCGTTCCGGAACTGGTTTCGTTTCGTCAATCGTTACCTGGTTCAAATCAATCAGGCTATTTTTATCTACGGAACGGACATCCACTGCCCGTAGTTGTTCAAGCGCTTCATGCGTCCTTAGCTTATCCACAATCAAAGCTCCTTTCCTGGGGTGCATCTGAAAACGCATGATGTGACCGGCAGCGAGGGGATTTTTGCGTTGAGCAAGACATTTTTCGCAGGAATACTGACTTATTTCAAGGAAAAATGGCGCGGCGCACCGCAAAAAGATCCGCTGTCC
>CAKTUT010000131.1 GCA_934621665.1 uncultured Oscillospiraceae bacterium
CACAAGCGCACGCTTTCAAACAAGCTTTCTGACCGGTATCTGCGGGAAATGAATGCGGTCAAGCAGAAGTTCAGTGCATGGATACGGGCAGGGCGGATGCATTTGGCTGCCTGCGCAGATACATCAGAATCCATGCCAATATTATGCGTGTTAGCCCAAATGGAGTCAAGCAAAAAGTCAAACGTATTTTTGCAGATTCAAAATAAATGTTGAAGATCAAGGCGGAACGCTGCGAGGTTTTTCGACAGGCTGTTTTCCTGTGCTTCCAACCGGCACGATGCGCTTGCCAGGGCAGAGTGTGGTTAGGCGGCATTTATCTTTCTCACATCAAAGACAGATGTGCGCCATAGAAAGTCAATACACAAAATATGTCTGCGTAGGATGGATGGGAAGATATATGCATCCAAAAACACTACACTAAAACGTTAAAGTATACAGAACGAAGTACAGAATATGGACGAAATTCTATGTTTTACCATAATTGACACACGAAATATAGCGTGTTTATAATACGTTCATAATGAATAGAAATACATGAAAATGCTGGAAAAAATGGATTTCTATGCAAACGAAAAACGTTGCTTTTATCAGAAATGCAGACAATTTCGGATAAAAAAGCGCGGAAAAAAGGAGAGGAAAATATGAGAAAAAGATGTACGAGCCGGCTGCTCAGTCTGCTTCTTGCATTGACGCTGCTTGCGGGACTGTTTGTCCCGGTTACGGCGGCTGAAACGGCGCAGGAAGACCAGAGCACATCGGCGCAGATGCAGGAGCTGTCGTTTGAAAAGACAGACGACGTCTATCCGGAAAGCGATTCGGATAGCGAGAGTGCGCCGGCAGCGGAGGAAACAGACGAGCCGGCATACGCGGACGATGATCTGGTGCGTGTGTCCATTGTATTGGAGAAAGCATCTGCAATGGAGCTTTACGGCACGCAGGATATTGCGGCGAACGCCTCTGTCGCGGCATACCGGACGGAGCTGAAGACGGAGCAGAACGCTGTGGTGCAGAAGATTGAAACCGCAACAGGAGAGAAGCCCGAGGTTGTCTGGAATCTGACGCTGGCGGCGAATCTGGTCTCTGCCAATGTCCGCTATGGCCAGATTGACGAAATCGCCAAGGTTCCGGGCGTCAAGCGCGTTGCGCTTGAGACGCGCTATGAGCCCATGGTTGTCAATCAGAGTGAAGTAAACGATCCCAACATGGCAACCTCTCCGGCACAGATCGGCTCCAGCACGGTTTGGGCGGCGGGCTACACCGGCGCGGGCAGCCGGATTGCCGTGATCGACACCGGCATCGACACCGACCACCAGTCGTTCTCGGCGGCGGGCTATGAATATTCGCTGAAAAAGCACGCCGAAGAGAAGAATCTGTCTGAGGCGGAATATAAGCAGAGCCTGAATCTGCTTGACGAGGCAAAGATTGCGGCGGCGCTGGATCAGCTGAACATCAAGAACTACGCCGGCGCGACAGCATCGAACCTTTATGTAAGCTCTAAAATCCCATTTGGCTACAACTATATTGATCAGAGCACCGTGATCGACCACGATCATGACGCGCAGGGTGAGCACGGCTCGCACGTTGAGGGCATTGCGGCGGCAAACACCTATATTCCGAACGCGGACGGCACGTTCTCCAGCGCACTGGACGAGGTCAAGGTGCAGGGCGTTGCGCCCGACGCGCAGATTATCGTCATGAAAGTCTTTGGCGCAAGCGGCGGCGCTTACGACTCGGACTATATGGCGGCAATTGAGGACGCGATTGTCCTTGGCTGCGACTCGATCAACCTTTCGCTTGGCTCTGCCGCGCCCGGTTTTACCCGCTGCACGGATTATGAGCAAATTATGGACAGTCTGACGGAAAGCGGAAGCGTTGTTTCCATTTCCTCCGGCAACTCCGGCTACTGGGCGGAAAATTCCACCAACGGCGGCTACCTCTATAAAGAGGACGTCAACTTCCAGACCGGCGGCTCGCCCGGCTCGTATAAGAACTCGCTGTCGGTTGCCTCTGTGGACAACGACGGCTATACCGGCTATTACTTCACGGCCGGCGGCAACAACGTTTTCTACACCGAGACAAGCTACAAGAACAAATCCATTACGACACTGACAGGAACGCAGGAATACATCTTCATGGACAATTTCGGTGATGACCGCGATTACTCGATTCTTGAAGACATATATGATGTCAATTTTAAGAACAAGGTTGTATTTGTCCAGCGCGGCGGCATCAGCTTCTCGGAAAAGGTCAATCAGGGCGCAGACTATGGCGCGGCGGCGGTGATCGTTGTCAATAACGTTTCCGGCTCGTTCGGCATGGACTTGTCTGACGCTGAGTACGATATCCCCTGCGTCTCCATCTCCAAGGAGGACGGCGATAAAATCCGCAGCGCCTCCACGGCCGTGGAAACGGAAGACGGCACGTACTACACCGGTACGCTGAGCGTCAATAAGGATCTCAGCACGACGCAGTACAACGCGGAATACTACACCATGAGCTCGTTCTCGTCGTGGGGCGTTCCCGGCAGTCTGGAGCTCAAGCCGGAGATCACCGCCCCCGGCGGCAGCATCTATTCGGTTGACGGCTCGAAAGCGGGCGGCAAGAGCTATGAAACCATGTCCGGTACATCCATGGCGTCTCCGCAGGTTGCGGGCATGGCGGCGCTGGTGGCGCAGTACATCCGCGAAAACAATCTGACGGAGAAAACCGGCAAGACGGCGCGGCAGCTGATCAACAGTCTGCTGATGTCCACGGCAGAGCCGGTGATCAATGAAGAAAACAAGATGCCCTATGCGGTTATCCAGCAGGGCGCGGGTCTTGCGAACGTAGCGAATGCCATTAACGCCAAGTCCTATATCATGGTGGACGACAACCTGAGCGGCACTGCCTCCGATGGCAAGGTCAAGGCGGAGTTTGGCGATGATCCGGAGCGGACGGGCAAATATACGTTCAGCTTCAGCATCAACAACCTCAACGGCGAGCTTCAGGAGTATACGTTCTCCACGGATATCTTCACGCAGGCAATTAAGACGGTTAACGGCCACGAGTGTTTGGATACGCTGACAACGCCTGTTGCGGCAAATGTATCTTACAGCGTGGACGGCCAGACGTATGTCCCCGGCAGCAAGTTCACCTGCGACGTCAACCGCGACGGTGTGACGGACGAAAAGGACGCGCAGCTGATTCTTGACAGCGTGGTTGGAAACGAGACGCTCGACGCAGAGCAGAAAACCATCGCCGATCTGAGCGGCGAGGGCGAGGTCACGTCGTATGATGCGTATCTGCTGCTCAAGGGGCTGTCCAGCGCAACGGTTAAGCTGCCGGACGGCGCAAAGGTCAACGTCACTGTGACCATTGAACTGACGGCGGAGGCAAAGGCGACGCTGGACGCACAGTATCCGACCGGCGCATACATTGAGGGCTATGTCCATGTGGATACGGCCAATACCGCCGACGGCGAAATCATCCCGACGCACTCCATCCCGGTTCTGGGCTTCTACGGCAACTGGTCCGATCCGTCGATGTATGACCATCCGACGCTGCGCGAGGAGATGCAGGGCGATACGCGCGAAACGTATTATGGCTCCCGCGTTATCACAAACCGCGCCAATATCGGCTATCCGGGCAGCGCAAGCACCTATACGCTCAAGGGCAATCCCTATATTTCGGACGATCCCGACCAGCTGTCGCGTATCGCGGTCAACTCCAACGCTTCGTTCCGCGGCTACAACGTCAGCACCATCCGCAGCGCGGCGGCGGGCGCGTTCATTGTACAGGACGCGGACGGAAAGCTTGCGTATATGAGCGGGTTTAATACGCAGATTACATCGGCGTATTACTTCACCAGCTATCAGGACTGGACAAATGACTACTGGAATCTGTCGGTCAGCTGGAAGCCGTCGTTCTCCGGATTTGCAGAAAACGATACGTTTACAGCCGGACTGGTTATGGTTCCTGAATATTATGAGCAGGACGGCGAGCTGACGCAGGAGCAGCTTCAGGCGCTGATTGCCTCCGGCAAGCTTGGAAGCGGCGCTTACTGCACCGACACTGTCACCATCGACAACACCGCGCCGGAAATCACGTCGATTGAAAAAGACCTGATCAGCGGAGATCTGGTCATCACGGCAAAGGACAATCAGTATATTGCTGCCGTGATTGCCTACAAGGGCACTGGCACAAAGCGTCTTGCAGCAGCGCTCCCAGTGCAGACCGAGGCTGGCCAGACCAGCACGACGACGATTGTTATGCCGGAATACACCAGCGAGTATGTCACGGTCACGGTCGGCGACTATGCCGGCAACGCAACGAGCTATAAGGTAAAATACGACGGCGAGATTCCGGACAGCACCGGCAAGCTCTTTGGCTTTACCATGACGAATCAGCGCGGCAGCGGCCCGCGCTGGATGGAGATTGACCCGGACACGCTTGGATATAAAAAGCCAGGCGCAACCGGCATGACCACCTATGACAGCATGAACTATCAGGTTACAGCTGCGGAGTATGTGGGCGGCTATGTCTACTTTGCAACGCCGGACGCGATTTACACCGCGCCGCAGACGGATCTGACCTACGTGCAGAAAGTTGCGAATATCACGGCGCTCGATGAAAAAGAGATGATCGTGGACATGGCATTCAACACGCAGAACGGAAAGCTCTATGCAATTACCTACTTTAATGGCGCAGTTGGAACAGATAACTACAGCGCGATAATGATTGCCAATGATACGACGATGCTCTATACCGTCGATCTGGTTACAGGTGAGTTGACGAAGGTTGCTGAGATCTCTGCGACGCACCCGGATTCAAGATTTAATAAGAAACCGAACAGAACGATTAAGGCTTTCACAATTGACGACGAAGGCAATTTCTACGGCGTCAACCACTCCACAACCACGACCGGTACATATCTTTACCACTGGACACTGGATGATGTGCAGGACGGCAAAATCGGCCCAATTGCACCGGTTGTCAACAAGACGAGCGGCAAGATCAACACCAGCTGCTATGCCGGCAGTTTTGTCAGCATGACGTACGACCAT
>CAKTUT010000132.1 GCA_934621665.1 uncultured Oscillospiraceae bacterium
TTTTCGAGGGTTTTTGTTATATCCTGTAAAAATCAAGACACCCTGCCTTTTGTTCATTTTACGAAAGGCAGGGTGTCCGTTTTGATGTCCAGAAAACAATTATTTAGACAGCCCAACAACCAGACTGTCGCAGAGATTTTTTGATCGCTTCGTCGCTCCATCCTCTCAGAATCGCAATCGCTGACGCTTTTTATGCGCTTTTAAACGTATTACTATTGACACCGTGGATGAAATCCGCTAAAATGCAAAAGTCATACAAGTAGGAAATTTGCATGCAGCTATGCTGCGCAAAAGGAGCGTGACTTATGTCCGGTGGGAAGCATCTGCTGGGGCGGCCAAAGGGCTATCACATTTTTGGCACGGCCAAGGTCGGTGAAAAAGGACAGATCGTAATTCCAAAAGAGGCGCGGACGCTGTTTCATGTAGAACCGGGCGATACGCTGCTGATTCTGGGAGACGAGAAAAACGGCATCATTGTGACCAAGCCCGACGTCATTCGCGACGCCGCAGCGCAGGTTTTTGAAAATTTGGGAGCAAACGAGGAGATGCAGGATGGAACTGTATAAGATGTACGAATCGCTCGGCGTAAGCCGTGCGGTTTATAACTATGGCGAGCAGGTGCTTGACGGTCTTGCCGGGCGCTTTGCGGCCATCGACGAAACGGCAGAGTATAATCAGGCCAAGGTGCTGCGCGCCATGCACGAAAACCGCGTGGACGCCACGTGCTTTGCCGCGACAACCGGCTATGGCTATGATGATCTGGGTCGAGAAAAGCTGGAAAAGGTCTATGCCGCAGCCTTTGGCACGGAGGCGGCGCTTGTCCGGCCGCAGATCACCTGCGGCACGCACGCGCTGACCGTTGCACTGAGCGCAAATCTGCTGCCGGGCGATGAGCTGCTTAGCCCTGTGGGCGCGCCGTATGACACGCTGGAGGAAGTTATCGGCATCCGTCCGTCAAAGTGCTCCCTTAAGGAATACGGCGTCAGCTACCGTCAGGTCGATTTGCTGGACGGCGGCGAATTTGACTATGACGGCATCTGTGCCGCCATCAGTGAAAAGACAAAGCTTATCACCATCCAGCGCTCCAAGGGCTATGCCACGCGCCCATCGTTCTCGGTAGAGAAAATCGGCAAGCTGATTGCGTTCTGCAAACAGTGCAAACCGGACGTGATCTGCATGGTGGACAACTGCTACGGCGAGTTTGTCGAACGCACTGAGCCGTCAAACGTCGGCGCAGACATGATTGTGGGCAGCCTGATTAAAAACCCCGGCGGCGGGCTTGCACCCATCGGCGGCTATATCTGCGGCCGCGCCGACCTGGTGGAGCGCTGTGCCTACCGGCTCTCCGCGCCGGGACTTGGTCAGGAGGTCGGCGCAAACCTTGGCATTCTGCCATCATTCTATCAGGGCTTCTTCCTGTCACCCACGGTTGTGGCCGGTGCGCTCAAGGGTGCGATTTTTGCCGCAGGCGTATATGAAAATCTGGGCTTCCGCTGCATCCCGAACGCAACCGAGTCGCGCCATGATATTATCCAGGCCGTGGAGCTTGGCAGTGCTGAGCGGATGCTGGCGTTCTGCTCCGGCATTCAGGCTGCTGCGCCGGTTGACAGCTACGTCACGCCTGTGCCGTGGGCAATGCCGGGCTATGATTCCGAGGTCGTGATGGCGGCTGGCGCGTTTGTGCAGGGCTCGTCCATTGAGCTCTCCGCCGACGGGCCGATCCGCCCGCCCTATGCGGTCTATTTCCAGGGTGGCCTGACGTGGTATCATGCGAAGCTCGGCATCCTCATGAGTCTGCAAAAGCTGGTTGAAGCCGGCCTTGCAACGCTCCCGGAATAAATTTCAAACTTCAAACTTTAAAAAAATTAAAAATAAAAAAGAGAAAGGAAAAGGCAGCTCCGCGATGGAAGCGGGTGCCAAATGCGCAGCAGATTTTTCGTACTCCAAAGAAAAGCCGCAG
Source organism: uncultured Oscillospiraceae bacterium (assembly GCA_934621665.1). GTDB lineage: Bacteria > Bacillota > Clostridia > Oscillospirales > Oscillospiraceae > CAG-170. The sequence continues at coordinate 1,961 of CAKTUT010000132.1, forward strand.
CAAATCCTGCCGGATTTGCGAGGATTTTTCTGCACAGCACGGGAAAATGCAAGCAGATGACATCTGATCACAGCGCGGTGCTGCCGGAAAAACAAAGTATGTGGTTCTGGCTTGCAATTATTGCGCTGCTCTGCTGGAGCGGCTCGGATCTGTTTTCCAAGATCGGCTGCCGCGGCGAGGACAAGTATGCGCATCTGAAAATGGTGATCGCGGTAGGCGTTGTGATGGGTCTGCACGCGGCGTATGAAATTTTTATCGGCGGTACAACCGTCACATGGCAGATCATCTGGACATATCTGCCGGTTTCGCTGCTGTACATCAGCTCGATGACGCTTGGCTACGTCGGCCTGCGGTATATTGAGCTGTCCATTTCCTCTCCCATCTGCAACTCCTCCGGCGCACTGGTTGCCGTTTTGTGCCTGATTACGGGCACGCTTGATGAGGAGATTCAAGGCCCAATGCGCTGGGCGGTGATCGGCGCGGTGGCGCTGGTGTGCATCGGCGTCATCGGTCTCGGCGTCGTGGAATCGACGGAGGACGACGAGCTTCGCCGTCAGCGTCAGGAAGCGTCTAATTACCGCTATGCAAAATCGTGGCTGGCGCTGTGCCTGCCGGTTGCCTACTGTCTGCTTGATGCGGCGGGAACATTTGCCGACTCGCTGGTGCTGGAAAATCTGACGGCGCAGGCCTCGGCTGCCGGAATGTTTACCACGATCGAGGAGTGCTCGGACTACGCAGCCTCGGCGGCAAACTGTGCGTATGAGCTGACGTTTTTGTTCGCGGCGGTGTGCTGCTTTGTGTATGTGGTGCTGATTCGAAAGCAGAAGCTGGTTGCAAAGCAGGAAGCGCCCAAGTACCTTGGCGCGGCGTTTGAAACAGCGGGACAGTTTGCCTATATCTTTGCGCTTTCCGACACGGCGCACGTTGCACTTTCTGCGCCGATCATCTCGGCCTATTGTGTGGCGTCGGTTGTGTGGAGTCGGATTTTCCTGAAAGAAAAGCTTTCGTGGAAACACTACGCCATGATTGCGCTAGTCGTGGTCGGTATCGTAACGCTGGGTATTTTTGATATTTAATTGAAACGCACCTGCGTTTTCACCGGAATTCCTCCGGCGAGTGCGCAGGTGCGTTGTGTATGATTCGGCAGTCGATTCACTTGAGTTCCTGCGTGGCCGCAGTGCTCGACTTTTGTGCTTGCCGTTGTGCCGAGGCAAATTGCCCTCCGCGTTTTAAGCACTCTTTTTCACATTTTTCCGCAAGCAAACAGCACCAAATTGCAAGCGTTCGTCCTTACTTCGCCAGCACCGGATATGCCGCGCGCAGCGCTGCTTCATATTGGCTGTCATTGACTGTCATCAGCAGGCACGACGCGGCCTGCGCCAGATGGTGCACCGGTACGCCCGCACGCTGGACAGCGTCAAGCACGCCCGAGGCCGTACCCGCGCCGCGGCACAGTGCAGCAAGAACGGCCAGATTCTCGCGCAGACGCAGCTGAACCGGCTGAAGTGTTCGCGTAATGGTCTCCGCCGCCGCGTGGAGCGTATCGGATTCGCGCGGCGCATCCAGCAGAAATGTCTGCTGGCCAAGAGAAACGGCGCTGTGGAACACGCGCAGACCAGCGGCGCGCAGGATCGTGTTGGCTTCCGCCAGCTGTATGGAGCAGTCTGCGCCGGAGGACAGCTCCAGTCGCAGCATCGAAAGCCCGCGCCGCCCCGCAAGGGCAATTGCGCCGCTTGACGCCGCACAGTCCTCACAGCGGCTGCGGATGAGCGTGCCGGCCTGCTCCGGGTGCGCCGTGCTGCGGATGTGCAGTGGAATCTGCCGCTGCCGCACCGGCGCGACAGCCGATTCATGCAGAACCTGCATTCCAACCGCCGAGAGCGCCTGAAGCTCGCCAAACGTCAGCTGCGGAACGGTCTGCGGATGCTGAATGATGTGCGGATCGGCGGCCAGAATGCCGTTCACATCCGTCCAGTTTTCATACACATCCGCGCCGAGCGCCGCCGCAGCCAGCGCACCGGTCACATCTGAGCCGCCGCGCGAAAACGTGTGAATTGCACCCGACGGTAAAACGCCGTAGAAGCCCGGCGTGACAATCTTCCGCCCATCTGCAAGCGAGGCAAGCGCGGCATACGACGCATCGGTCAAAACATTTCCGGCGCTGTCAAATTGCAGCCACTGCGCCGCGTCCACAAACGAAAAGTCCAGCAGGTCGGCCATCAGCCGCGCCGAGAGGTACTCTCCGCGCGAGGCAAGCTCTGGCTGCATCATCGCACCGTTGAGCGCGGCATAGATCTGATCGAGCGATTGCTCGATCGGCGTATACAGACCGCAGCCGTCGCGGATTTCAATGTAGCGCCCGGCAATCCGCCGCCACAGCTCATGGCAGGAGACGTGGTATTGCAGGTGCGCATGACAGAGATATAAAAGATCGGTGATCTTGTGGTCGGCGCTGTGGCGCTTGCCGGCGGCGGACACCACAACCACGCGCCGTGATACGTCCGACAGCACAATCTCGCGCACACGCATGAAATGCGCCGCGTCGCAAAGCGAAGATCCGCCGAATTTGCATACTTTCAGCATAATTTCACCTCATCGGAAAGTGGGAAAAAGCTTCCCGCAGGGCATTCTATGACGCGGCGGCATGTTTTGACAGCGCTGTATGGCACATTTGTGCGCATTTGTCCGAAAACACCGCTGTTTTTGGACATGCGCGCGGAAAAAACGCAAATTTTCGCTTTACATTTTTGCGCGGATGTGGTATTCTAATCAAGCTGGCGCAATACGCCGCGCACCGTTTCTCAGTTTCGGGGCAAGGCTCATTTTTACATGAGCATTCTACCGGCCCGATACTTAGATTCCGGAACTATTTTGAAAGGTGGAAACACACTATGATGCGCAAAGAAGAAAAGACTGCTATCATTGAGCAGTACGCAACCCATCCCG
>CAKTUT010000133.1 GCA_934621665.1 uncultured Oscillospiraceae bacterium
GCTTTTCCGGTTCATGCAGATGGTTGCGCGCAAGATCGGCGTATCCGAGAATTGCGTTCATCGGCGTGCGAATGTCGTGCGACATGTTGAACAGAAACGTGGATTTTGCATTGTTGGCAGCCTCTGCTTTTTCGGCGGCCTCCGCCAACTTCTACTGCTGGTCGAGCTCGTGCGCGCGCTGGCTGCGGACGATAAAATACGAGGTGAACATTAAAAGCGTTGCCGCCACCGCCGCGATACCCGCGATGGCTGTTGCGGCTCTATTTCCGGCCTCAATGGCGCGATAGGCCGATTCCATGTCGATTTCAATACAAAGCGCACCGATGATTTTACCTGTGCCGTCGGCTGCGCGACCCAGAAGCAAAGCGCGTTACGGTGGTTAAAAGGGTTGCCTCGTCGATGGGCTTTGGCAGGTGCGCGTTCATACCGGCATCTATGCTCTGCTGGATATCGTCGGAGAAAGCGTTTGCCGACATGGCGATGATAGGAACGGTTTTTGCGTCCGGACGGTCAAGCGCACGGATGGCGCGCGCTGCCTCCATGCCGTTCATCAGCGGCATCATGATGTCCATCAGAATCAGATCGAACTGACCCGGATTGGATGCTGCAAAGCGGTCAAGCGCCTCGCGTCCGTTCCATGCCTGTGTGACGGCCGCGCCGTGCTCCTGAAGCAGAAACTCCGCAATCTCCATGTTGAGCGCGTTGTCCTCAACCAGGAGTATATTTATGCCGTCAAACGACACGGCGTTTTCCGTCTGAGCACCCGCTGCACCGTTGCTCCATTCGCTGTCGATCTGGAATGGAAGCGTCACACGGAACGTCGTGCCAACGTCCTTTTTACTGGTAAAGGTAATATTGCCGCCCATTGTATCGACCAGCTTCTTTACAATGGAAAGACCAAGACCAGTACCCTGATAGCTGGTTCTGGCGTTTGCGGCCTCCTGTGTGAACGGCTCAAACATATGCGACTGGAATTCCTCGCGCATGCCGATGCCGTTGTCCTCACAGACAAACTGGAACACCACGCGCCCAGCCTGCCGCGAAAGCATTACGCACGTCAGGCGGATATAGCCGCCGGGCTTGCCGTATTTGACGGCGTTGCTTGTCAGATTGAGCAGAATCTGACGTAGATGCATCGGACTTCCGATCAGGTGCGCCGCCGCGTCGTGCTCGCCAAGCTCGCAGCTTTCGGTATAGCGGATGGCGCGCTCGGCGGCCTGTGGCTGGATGACCGATTCAATTTCACCTAGCAGCTTTATCAGATCAAACGGCTTCTCCTCAAGCTGTATCTCGCGGCTTTCCAGCTTGCTCATATCGAGAACGTTATTGACAAGTTCAAGCAGCGATCCCAGCGCCTGCGTGGCTTTTTTGCGGTACATGGCCTGCTTTTCAAGGTCGTTCGGGAAACGGTTCGCCATGGAGATATAGCCTTGGATGCCGTTGATGGGCGTTCGGATATCGTGGCTGATGCGGCGCAGGAACTCGGATTTTGCAATGTTGGCGCGGCGTGCTTCCTGCGCTTCTTCCACAATCTGCGCCTGATAGTGCGCCTCGCGCGCCTTTTCTTCGTTGACGTCCTGCAATACAGCCAGAACGTGGAGCGGCTTTCCGCTATCGTCAAAATCGACGACCGTAACCGTTACGCGGCACCAGGTGACCGTATTGCCGCGCATGGCCTGATAGTCGAGATAGAAGCTTTTGCGCACGTCCGACAGCTTTTCGCGGCTGAGCGCATTGCGGATATACTCGGGCGCCACCTTTTCATCAATCTCTGCCTGATAGCTGTCCAGAACCGTGTTTCGGACAAATGTCTCTTTCAGCTGCGTGTATACGCCGCTTTCGGGGACAGTCGCTTGCAGCCACGGCGCAAGAAATACGCTTTTATAGCTGTTTTTTACCAGATTTACGTAGAAAATCGTAAAATAGATATTTTCCAGCGAGTAGAGCATATTGACTGTCCGCTGAAGATGGAGATTCGTCTCACGCAGGGCGCGCTGGCTGTCAGAGAGTGCGTGGTTCCTATACGAAATCAGAATCAGCAAGAACGCGACATAGAGCATCGCAAACGCCAGCGAGACGGTAAGCGTTGTGGTGAACGCCGAAAGCAGCGGGAAGTAGACGTAGAGCGTGTTATCGCCGCTGGCTGATCGGCCGCCAAGATAGAAGCTGCCGCCGCACGCGACTAGAGTCAGCTGCTCACGCTGGGGGCACGATGCAAGCGCAGTCAGAATCTCGCTGTCTGCCGCGGACTGACCTCGTAGCGACAGGTCGCTGGAGGCGAGAATGTTTCCGTCCTTTGCAATGACAAAATTGCCGCTTCGTACCAGCTGCAGGCCGTTGAGCAGGGTTGCAAGATCGTTTTCCGTGTCGGTCAGAAGTCCGGTTGGCTGGATGTAGAAGCCAATCAGAATGCCCGGCTTGTCGCGCCGCGCCACAGCGCATACGTCATAGGCGGCGTTTTTTCCGTGAATCCGGTCAAGAAATACCTTGGCCGGGTGCTGGACGATATCGGCAAAGCGGACAAGCGGAAGTGAATCCTCCCATGTGCCGCCATGATAGGGATGCGTATAGCTGGAGGCAACAAGCTCCAGATTTTCGTCCAAAAGCGCAATGCCGCTGACGCGAAGCTCGTTCACGCACGCTTCAAGATAGTCGTCGGCTGCAAGCGACGGATCGCTTTCAATATGGCGGCTGACCTCAAGCAGACTGTCGGACAGGCGGAAAAGACTCTTGGTGCAGTCCGCCGTGACAAGCTTATTGAAGCTGACGCACTGCTGGCGCAGGGTCTGCATGGTGCTCTGCATCAGCGTCTGCGCTGCACGGAACTCAAGACTCCCGGCAAGCAGCGTGACCGCCAAAAGCAGCGCAGCACCGAGCAGAACAATCCTATGCGTTTTTAGACGAGAATTTCTTTCGGAATGGTGTTTTTCATACTTTTTCAAGATTCAATACCCTCAAGCGCTTGTTCGGCGTCCAATCCATACTTCTCAAGGATTTGCTGTACGGTTCCGTCTGCCAGCATCTGCGTGAACGTCTCGCTCAGCTGCTGGCACAGCGCGGAATCGCCGTCCGGCGAAAACGCGACGCCAAGCGACGCGCGCAGCAGCGGTTCAGACAAGATGCGGTAGGACACGCCCTCAAGCTCCAGCATCTCCGTCAGCGCTGCGGCGTGACCGGCGCACGCGTCAACGTAGTTTTTCCGCATGGCCGCGATGACCTCGTCTATCTCTACCAAGCTGTAGACATTTTTGACCTCTGGGATGCGGCGCTCATCATGCGCCAGGAACATTTCCTCAGGCTTGCTGCCAAGCTGAACTGCCACAAGCTTCCCGGCAAGGTCGCTCAGCTTGTCAATTGTACTGTTAGATGGAACGGCGACCACCTGTAGACTGTGCATATACGGTCCTGCCCACTGATAGCGCGACTCGCGGCCATTCATGGAGAAGCCACCCCAGAGACAGTCTACCTCGCCGCTGGCCAAAAGTTCATCCTTTGCGTCCCAGCTGATCTGGTGGAACTCCGGCGTATAGCCCATGCGGCGGCAGGCTTCAACCGCAAGCTCCACGTCAATTCCGGCGGGCAGGCCGTCGTCATCATAATAGTTAAAGGGACGATAGTTGTCACTGCCAATGATCAGCGTGGGCAGCGGCTGCTTCCGCTGCGGCGGCATGGCGCAGGCGCACAGCAAAAGCAGCAGACTAAGTACAAGACCTGCGATCGTCGCAGGGTGGCGTAGATTGCGCATGAATTCTCCTTATAATTGCGATTACATCGACCAAACCGTTGGCAGATTGCCGCGTGGTGCGAGATGTTAATTTTTCGTTAAGCTTTAATTCGTATTATACTGTATTGGGCATAGAGACCGCAACGTTTTTTTGAAAAAACATGACGAAAAAGCGCATGAAGAAACACACCTATTTCGGGCCTTTTTCGGGACAAAACGCCTTGACAGACGGGGAAATTTATGATATATATTATTAAATATTGAGGGAGTAGTCGGCACAGCGGTGCGATATGCCAACATACTGGTGACACCACCTGGCATATCTTAATTGATGAGACTCACGGATGGCGCTTTCGCCGTGCGTGTGTCGTTTGAGCGGGCATTGCGCGGTGCCGGCTCTTTTTTTGCACAAATTTGGGGAATAAAACACTGGGGGAAACAGGAACATGGGACTTATCGAACTGCTTTTGCTTGCGATTGGACTGTCAATGGACGCGTTCGCCGTATCCATCTGCAAGGGACTTGCCATGAAGCAGGCGCACCTGCGCGATGCGGCGGTGTGCGGCATATGGTTCGGCGGCTTTCAGGCGCTGATGCCGATGATCGGCTATATCCTCGGCGCGCGTTTTGAAAAATACGTTGACCGCTTCTCGTCGTGGATTGCGTTTGTGCTGCTGCTCGCCATCGGCGCGAACATGATCCGTGAGGCACTGTCGGATGAAGAGGAGGAGCACGCCTCGGCGGGACTGGATGCCAAGACGATGTTCCTGATGGCTGTTGCCACCAGCATTGACGCGCTGGCCGTCGGCATTACGTTTGCGTGCGTGCCGGTGGAGCTGATTGCTGCGTCGCAGCTGATGAATACGGTTCTGGCTGTGTGCATCATCGGCCTTACCACGTGCATGATTTCATGCGCGGGCGTCAAGGTGGGCAACGCCTTTGGCGCGCGCTATAAGAAAAAGGCCGAGATCGCCGGCGGCGCAATTTTGATTCTGATCGGCGCGAAAATTCTGCTGGAGCATTTCGGCGTTCTGTAAATCTGGAAATAGGCAAGCGCCCTTTCGTTCATCGAACGAAAGGGCGCTTCAGCCTGTCGAAAAACCTCGTAGAGTTCCGCCGCGCACGGCGGAATAAAGTATCAATTCGTTTTGTCCGGCGGCGT
>CAKTUT010000134.1 GCA_934621665.1 uncultured Oscillospiraceae bacterium
GCAACCGGCCCGACAGGTCCGACCGGCGCGGCCGGAACAATAACACCGGCAGGGGCGGTGGCGAATCTTGCAGATGAGGATACACTTGCCGTTGTGATTACGCGCTTTAACGAGCTGCTCGGCTCACTGCGGGAGGCCGGACTGCTTGCACAGTGACGGCAAGCTGCGGAAAAAACGCATCTGTGTCTACGCCATCTGCAAAAACGAATCGGCTTTCGCCGAGCGCTGGATGCGGTCAATGCAGGAGGCAAGCGGTGTGTATGTGCTGGATACCGGTTCGGAGGACGATACCGTTGAGAGACTGCGGCGGCTGGGCGCGCACGTAGCGCAGGAGACCATCCAGCCATGGCGGTTTGATACGGCACGCAACCGTTCGCTGGAGCTTGTACCGCAGGACGCGGATTTGTGTGTATGCACCGATCTTGACGAGGTATTTCACCCCGGCTGGCGCACGGCCATGGAGCGGGCGCTGGCCGGAGGAGCGCAGCGGCTGCGCTACCGGTATACGTGGAGCTTCCAGCCAGACGGCAGCGAGGGTGTGGTGTTCTGGCTGGATAAGGCGCATGCACGCCATGGCTATCGCTGGACACATCCGGTGCATGAGGTGCTGCGTGCAGATAATGCGGCGGAGGTGATTGCAGACGCGGACGGCGTCCAGCTTGATCATCATCCCGATCCACAGAAATCGCGCGGACAGTATCTGCCGCTTTTGGAGCTGGCTGTGGCGGAAGCACCGGATGACGACCGGAATCTGCACTATCTGGGGCGGGAGTATCTGTTTCATGGAAGATGGAAAGCATGTGAAGAAGCACTGCTTCGCCACCTTGCGTGCAAAAACGCCACATGGAAAGATGAGCGCTGCGCGTCGATGCGCTATCTGGCGCGCGCTGTCCGGCAGCAGGGGAGAGACGGAGAAGCGCTTGTATGGCTTTTGCGTGCGTGCGCGGAAGCACCGTATCTGCGGGAGCCGTGGATGGACACGGCACGGGCGCTTCTGGATGCGCATGAGTGGAGCGGCGCGCTGTATTTTGTGCAGAAAGCGCTGACCATCAGGGCGCGAAGCCGCTCGTATCTGAATGAGCCGGACAGCTGGGGCGCTGCGCCATATGATCTTGCGGCGCTGGCGGCCTATTATCTGGGCGCGTATGCGTTAGCGCTGGAATATGGGCGGCAGGCGTTGACGCTTGCACCGGACGATGCACGGCTGCGCGAAAATCTTTCATTTTATGAGCGCGCCACAGAAAAAAGATAGCCGCCGGTTTTCCGGCAGTTAAGCGCAAAATGAAAAATGCGGACACAGCGATATACTGTGTCCGCATTTTGTGGTGTAATTAGATGACGTAGTCATTCTGCGTTTCGGTTTGCAGCAGATCGGCAAGGGTAATGCCATTAAAATAGTCCAGCGTCATTTCATAGTATTTTTGCCACATGGGAAGCGTTTTGCAATAGGGCGCGCGCTCACAGATCGGCGCGCCCTTGGCAAGACACGAAACTGGCGCAAGGTCGCCCTCGGTGATGCACAGAATCTCGCCGATGCGGCATTCCTCGGGCGGGCGCGTCAGCCGGTAGCCGCCGCCCTTTCCGGCTACGCCCTCAATCAGCTTTTCACGCGTCAGCATCGGAAGAATTTTTTCAAGGTACTTGAGCGAAATCTCCTGCCGCTGCGCGACCTCTTTCATGGGAATATATGAGCCGGCGCGGTGCTCGGCCAGATCCAACATGACGCGGATGGCATAGCGTCCTCGAGTGGAAATCATAGTGTATCCTCCTGTTTGCTGCGCTGTAATACGCCGCCGCCAAGGACGATGTCGCCGGCATAAAACACGGCGGCCTGTCCGGGTGTAACGGCGCGCTGCGGATGGTCAAAGACAATTTTTGCGCGGCCGCCGGGAAGCGGGGTGACCGTAGCGTCCTGCTCCGGCTGGCGATAGCGCGTTTTCACGCAGCAGCGGATGGGTGCGTCCGGCGCGCTGCCAGAAATCCAGTTGCAGTCAGCGGCATAGGCCTCGCCGCTGAGCAAATCCTGCGCACTGCCAAGGACAATAGTGTTGGTTTCGGGACAGATTCCGCAGACATATTTCTTTTCTGGCAGATCAAGACCGAGGCCGCGGTGCTGGCCAATGGTATAGCGGATGATGCCGCTGTGGCGGCCAAGCGCACACCCATCCGGCGTGACAAAGTTGCCGGGCTCTGCGGCCTTGCCGGTGTGCTGCTCGATGATTTTGGCGTAGTCGCCATCCGGGACAAAGCAGATGTCCTGACTGTCGGGCTTACGCGCGTTGACAAGCCCTGCACGCTCGGCGATTTCGCGCGCATCTGTTTTGCGCAGCGCGCCAAGCGGGAAGACTGTATGCGCAAGCTGATCCTGCGTCATGGTGTAGAGCACATAGCTCTGATCCTTTGTCTCGTCCAGCGCTTTTTTCAGCCGGTACTTGCCATCCTGTACGTCAATGCGTGCATAGTGGCCGGTGGCCACATGGTCACAGCCAAGAAGCGCTGCACGTTCAAACAGCTTGTCAAATTTCATATAGCGGTTGCAGTCGATGCACGGGTTCGGCGTAATGCCGCCGAGATAGCTTGTGACAAACTTCCCGATGACCTTTTCACGGAAATCATCGGCAAAGTTAAAGACATAATAACGCATGGAGAGCTTTGCCGCCACGGCGCGTGCGTCCTCTACATCGTCAAGTGAGCAGCATGTATGTGCGCGGGAGATGCCCGCGTCATCATTTGTATAGAGCTTCATCGTACAGCCGATGCACTCGTTTTGATCATCAGTCAAAAGCTTGGCGGCAACGGAAGAATCCACGCCGCCGCTCATTGCGACAAGTACTTTCATCGTAACTCCAAAATTGTGTAAAAATATGTGCCGTGACGGCAGACACGGGAAGCGGGAGCGTAGCTCCCGCTTCGGCATGAAATGCGGCGTCAGTCAGCGAAGAGCGGCGTGGAAAGATAGCGGTCGCCGGTGTCGGGCAGCAGCACAACGATCGTCTTGCCAGCGTTTTCCGGACGCTTTGCAAGCTCAATTGCCGCCCAGACGGCAGCACCAGACGAAATACCGACCAGTACGCCCTCGTGCTTGCCGACGGCTTTGCCTGCGGCAAACGCGTCGTCGTTTTCGACAGGAATGATCTCGTCGTAGACCTTGGTGTCGAGAACATCGGGGACAAAGCCTGCGCCGATGCCCTGAATCTTATGCGCACCGGCTACACCAGTGGAGAGCACTGCGGACGACTTCGGTTCGACGGCAACAACCTTGACATTCGGGTTCTTGGATTTGAGATACTGGCCGACGCCCGTGATCGTACCGCCGGTGCCGACACCTGCGACAAAAATATCAACTTTGCCATCGGTATCGTCATAGATTTCAGGACCAGTGGTCTCAAAGTGCGCCTTGGGGTTGGCGGGGTTGACAAACTGGCCGGGGACAAAGCTGTTGGGAATTTCCTTTGCCAGCTCGTCGGCCTTGGCAATCGCGCCTTTCATGCCCTTTGCGCCCTCGGTCAGGACAAGCTCTGCGCCATACGCTTTCATCAGCTGACGGCGCTCAACCGACATGGTTTCGGGCATGACGATGATGATGCGATAGCCGCGCGCGGCGGCAACAGAGGCAAGGCCGATGCCGGTATTGCCCGAGGTTGGCTCAATGATGACAGAGCCGGCTTTCAAAAGACCTTTCTGTTCGGCGTCGTCGATCATGGCCTTGGCGATGCGATCTTTGACCGAGCCGGCGGGATTGAAATACTCCAGCTTGGCAAGAACCTTGGCTTTCAGATCATAAGCTTTTTCCAGATGGATGAGCTCGAGCAGCGGGGTTTTACCAATAAGCTGATCTGCGGATGTATAAATATTGGACATAACAATGTCTCCTTATTTTTTAATGATTATGATAGGAACTGACAGCTGCGGCTGTGCGGCGGAAGTGTAACAATCAGTGCCAGGCGCAGCGGCGCGCCATTGAGACAGCACAGCAGATACGACAGCGGTCGGTGGCATGGGTACAGGAAATAATGTGTTTCATATGGCGTTTCTGCCCCCCCTTTTTTCTTAAAACCACTAACCCGGTAGGTTGGTTATGTTATACAGCGTAAAAAGCGATTTGTCAAGCGCAAGCGGAAAAGTTTTCTCCCGGCGGGAGAAAACAGTGCATCTTGCAGAAAATGACACTTGCAATACGGACGCGATGTGGTATAATAGACACAAGAGAATACTGGACAGTACGCGCAAGCATTGTCTTGCAGGCGGAATGGGGTGCGAAGCCCCGCGAGTCGGTCACTGTGATGCTTCCCAGAGAAGCTAAGTCAGATCTGCTGAGGGCTGTCCCGTGCCTTGCCATCACCGGGGCCGAACGAACCATTCGCTTGTACGCAGGCGGCTGCTTTCCGTGCGGTCATATTGATGGCTGTGCGGTTTTTTGTTTGTGTCTGCTGTTTTTTTTGGAGAGAGCGGCGGCGCGAAAGAGAAATTCTCTGACAATTGGCAGTCAAGACCGCCTGCGTGTCCCCCTACGCAGGTATCTAGCACATCCGGCCGGACGCTTGCTGTTTGGGAACCAGCAGGCGTCCGGCCTGTCTGTGTCTGTGCGTCAGATAACGCTTTTGCAGGAATTAACAGGAAATGAAGCTAGGAGGAACATATGAGAGGAATTCCATCACTCATCACCGACATCCGAAAAAAGGTTTTTGCAGAGGTCGCGCGGATGGCCTATTCCGGCGACTATACCCAGATGGAGGACATCCCATACCGCATCGTGCCGGGTACAAGCCCGCTGCACCGCGAATCGGTGTTCCTTGAGCGCGCCATCGCCGGTGAGCGCGTGCGCATGGCTATGGGCC
>CAKTUT010000135.1 GCA_934621665.1 uncultured Oscillospiraceae bacterium
CCCTTATACTCGTCGAGGTTTGCCGAGCGGACGCGGCTGAAGTCAATCTTGCCGGCCTTTTCGCGGGCAATCAGCTCACGGTACAGGGGCAGGGGGGTCGAGCCGGTGGCAAGACCGATGACGCAGGCGGGCTTTTTGTTGATGACTGCCTCAAACTGATCGGCAGCGGCTTTACCGACCTCTTCGGGTGTTTTGACCTTGATGACGTTGAAATGCAGCATGATACATTCTCCTTTAAAAATTTTATTTGTCGTAACCGTTAGGGTTCTGCTTTTGCCAGTTCCAAGTGTCGCGGCACATATCGACGAGATTCTTTTCCGCTTTCCAGCCGAGGACTTCAAGGCTCTTGGCCGGGTCTGCATAGCACGTGGGCAGGTCGCCCGGACGGCGCGCGGTAATCTCATACGGCACTTTGACGCCGTTTGCCTCTTCAAACGCGTGTACCATGTCGAGCACGCTGTATCCATGACCCGTGCCGAGGTTAAAGATGCCCTCGCCGGTGTGGCTCATGAGGTACTTGATGGCGGCAACGTGACCCTTTGCGAGGTCAACGACGTGGATATAGTCGCGCACGCCGGTGCCGTCGGGCGTGGGATAGTCGTTGCCGAATACGTTCAGATGGTCGCGCTTACCGATGGCAGTCTGCGAGATGTACGGCATGAGGTTGTTGGGGATGCCGTTCGGATGCTCGCCGATTTTGCCGCTTGCGTGCGCGCCGACGGGGTTAAAGTAGCGCAGGTTCACAACCGACCATGCGGGATCAGCCTTTGCGATGTCACGCAGAATCTGCTCGCCCATGTATTTTGTCCAGCCGTAGGGATTGGTGCAGTTGCCGGTCTTGGAGTCCTCGCGCAGTGGCATCTTGTTGTCGCCGGAGTAGACCGTGGCAGACGAGGAGAAGATGATGCGCTTGGCATTGTATTTGGCCATGACCTTGCAGAGCGTCAGCGTGGCGTCAAGATTATTCTGGTAGTAGGCCAACGGCTTTGCAACAGACTCGCCCACGGCCTTGAGACCGGCAAAGTGGATGGCGCAGGAAATTTCATGCTCGGAAAAAATCTTTTCCAGTAGCGCCTCGTCGCGCACATCGCCCTCAATAAATTCAACAGGCTTGCCGGTAATTTCGGCCACGCGATTTAGGCTTTCGGGGTTGGAATTGCTGAGATTATCAATGACAATGGGCGTATAGCCGCTTTCCAGCAGCTCTACGCAGGTGTGGCTGCCGATATAGCCGGCACCGCCGGTAACAAGAACGTTCATTTTGCTTCCTCCTTGACGATGGTAAGCATATTATCCCACTTTTTCTCCATATCTGCAACCAGTTTAAACTGCGTGCGTGCGCGGTCAAGATTCTGACCGTCACGATGCACGGCGAAATAGTGGTCGCCGTCGAGATAGTCGGCAAGAAAACGGATGCCGCACTCCATGGTCATGGTTTTTGCGCCCATGGCCAGCTGTGCAAGCTCGTTCTTTGTCAGTCCCGGGCACGAGCGGACATAGCCGCGCGTAAACACGCGGAAACGCTCCAGACTCATTTCCATCTTGGAAAGGTCGCGCTCGTCCTCCACAGCTGTGGCTGCGCCAAAGCGGATGGAGTCGCCGAAGTCATAGACACTTGAGCCGGGCATGACCGTATCAAGGTCGATGACGCAAAGTGCCTTGCGCGTTTTGGCGTCAAACAGAACGTTGTTGAGCTTGGTATCGTTGTGCGTGACGCGCAGCGGCAGATCACCAGTGTTCAGCGCGTTTTGCAGCGTGGCCATTTCAGCCTGCCGGGCAAGCGCAAATTCAATTTCGGGCTGAACCTGCGCCGCCCGGTGCATGGGGTCGCGCGTCAATGTCTCAAGAAACGCGCGGTAACGATCAGGGGTATTGTGGAAATTGGGAATGGTCTCGTGCAGCTTTTCTGCCGGGAAGTCGGCCAGCATCTGCTGGAATGTGCCAAAGCCGACAGCGCTTTGGTAAAAGTCCTCGTCCGATTCCGGCAGCTGGAGGCAGATGGTGTCCTCTACAAAATCGTAGACACGCCAGTAGCCCTCCTGCGCGTGCAGATAGCTTGCGCCGTCGTGCGTCTTGACCAGCGTCAGGACGCTGCGCGGATCATCGGCTTTTGTACGCAGAAACTCGGTGACGGATGTGATATTTTCCATCAGACCGGCCACGTCGCGGAATGTATGGTGATTGATTTTTTGCAGGATATAGCGCCGGCCGCTTGCCGTTATGGCAAGGTAGGTGACGTTGATGTGGCCGCAGCCATACGGCTCGCAGGAGACAGGTTCGCTGTCCAGCCGGAAGCCGCATAGAATTTCAAACAGATTCTCGTTCATCCCCAAAGCTCCTCCGTATAAATGCCCTCGGATTTCATCTTTGTAATGGCATCCTTGACCGATGCCAGATCTTCGCGGTATGTTACGCCGTACCAGCTCTCCTCGCACGGGAGCACGCGGACGGTGGCGGACTTGTCTGCCAGCTGCTCATTGACAACAAACGGCAGGAAGTACTCACACTTGAGCGGGTTTGTTTTCATAGCCTCGGTCAAAAACGCGCCCATACGCGCCCACAGCTCGTCCAGCACGTGCGCCGAGAAACCCCAGAGGTTCATGGAGACGATGGTGTCGCCCATCAGTGGGAAGAAGTGCGCACCGTCCTCGGTATACTCGGCGTCTGCACCCTTTTTAAAAATTTTCGTGCGCTCTGTTACGCCGGTGAGCATTCCGTCCTGAATCTCGCATACGCCGCGTGCAACCGAGCCAAACTCGGTAACGGTGTTTCTCAAACGGTAGCCGACCATGGCATATTTGCTTTCGTCGGTTTGCGCGGCAAGGAAGTTATAAATTTCGGAAAATGCCGTGCGGCCGTAAAAATCATCGGCGTTGATGACGGCAAACGGGCCGTTTACCACGCCCTTGCAGCAGGCAAGTGCGTGGCCGGTGCCCCAGGGTTTGGTGCGGCCGTCGGGAACGGAAATGCCCTCCGGCAGGCGGTCAAGATCCTGAAACACATACGAGATGTGGAAGTATTTTTCCATGCGGTTTCCGATGCAATCGCGGAACTCCGCTTCCATCTCGCGCTTGATGATAAATACCACGTCGCGAAAGCCTGCGCGCCATGCGTCAAACAGGGAAAAATCAATGATAATATGACCCTCGGGGTCGACCGGCTCGATCTGCTTGAGCCCGCCAAAGCGGCTGCCCATGCCAGCGGCCATGATGACAAGTACCGGTGAAGACTGATTCATACTGCGTATTCCTCCGCAAGGTAGAAGTTTATACTTCCATGTTAGCCGCTGACAGTTTATTTGCAAGATGCAGAGGCAGGATTGAATATAAAAGTATAAATTCCAGATAAAAATTGAAAAACTTCTTGAAGTTTTGCGGAAAATGTGATAATGATAATGCAAATGAAGCCGGAGGTGTCCAGATGCAGATTCAAAATCTCTCCGCGTCGGAGCTGCATGCTCACGCGCGTGTTCTGGCGCAGCTGCCGCCGGAGTTTGCGGGCTGTGAGACACTGCACCAGTCCTGTCAGGAGCGTCAGCGCACGCAGGTATATCTGGCACAGGAGCAGCTGGTGCTGGACTATGTGTCCGGTATGCCGCTGCTGGTGATTTATGAAGGCAATACGCAGCACACGTATTATCTTGACCGGCTGGTGCTGCTGCTGCCGGGAACACGCTTTTCGGTTGCCGCGCTGAGCGGAACGTGCGCAGTGGATTTTCGACTGCGTGACGCACAGTCGCTGCTTGCGCTGGCGGAGGAGCAGACGCAGAAAGCGGAGAGCTCTCCACCCCGGCTGCAATTTGAGCGGATGTATACGGTATTTTATCAGGAATGCGCCAGCGATTTTTACTTTCGCGGTGAGCGGCATGAGGCGTATGAACTTGTCTATGTTGACCGTGGACAGCTGCACAATCTGGTTGGCGGCAAGGACGTTGTGTTAAAGCAGCAGCAGCTGATGCTGATTGACCGCAACGACTGGCACACGCAGTATTCAGATCTCCCGGTCAATTTTCTGACGGTATCGTTCAGTCTGCGCGGCGACGCGCTTACGCCGCTGACGGGGCGGATGCTCCAGCCGGGACAGCGTCAGCTGTCGCTGATCCGGCAGCTTCTGGCGGACGAGCGTTCGCAGCCGTATGCGCATGAATATGCCGAGGCGCTGCTGCAGCAGCTGCTGATTTCACTTTTGCGCGCGCAGACGCTTCCGGCGCAGGCCTCCGGCAGCCAGCTGCCCGCCACCAGCCACACCGAGCACCAGATTGTGGACCGGCTGGTGCAGGCCATCTCCATGAATGTCAGCCGCAAGCTGACGCTTCAGCAGCTGGCCGACGCGGCGCATATCAGCATCCCGTATCTGCACCGGCTGTTCCAGACGCAGCTGGGAATGCCGCCGGGGAAGTATATTGCCAAAATCCGCATGGAGGAGTGCAAGGCGCTTTTGCGCGATGGAAGCCTCTCCATGGGCGAAATTGCGGAGAAAATGGGCTATTCCAGCCCGCAGTACTTTTCACGTCAGTTCCGCAGTGTGTGCGGCATGACGCCGTCGGAGTATGTGCGCTCGCTGCGCTAGGGTGTATTCTTCCAACACCCAACGCACCCGGACAGCGGGTCTTTTTGCGGTGTGCCGCGTCATTTTTCCTTGAAATACGTCAGTATTCCTGCGAAAAAATGTCTTGCTCAACGCAAAAATTCCTCGCTGCCGGTCACATCATGCGTTTTCAGATACACCCTAGGCACACGCCCGAGAGCGGCGGTTATACTAGAATCTGTTAAAAAGCTTGAAGAGCTTTTTATAGCGCCAACGGCGCGTCAGATTCTGCATGAGACGGCG
>CAKTUT010000136.1 GCA_934621665.1 uncultured Oscillospiraceae bacterium
GTTGCTGTCAGGACGATCATGGCCATATCGCCGAGCGTCAGATCAACGCCGTAGCAGCAGGCGATGAACACCGCGCAGACCGCCTGATAGATGGCAGTGCCGTCCATGTTGATCGTCGCGCCAAGCGGCAGAACAAACGAACTGATTTCGGGCTCTGCACCCATGGCGTTGCAGCACTCAATGTTGACCGGGAGCGTTGCGTTGGAGGAGGTGGTGGTGAAAGCGGTAATCATGGCGGGGGCAATGCCCTTAAAGAACTTGATGGGGTTCATTTTGGCGAGGAAACGGACGGAAAGACCGTAGACGACGACTACATGGATGATATAGCCGATATAGGCAACGCCAATGATCAACGCCAGCTTGCCGATAATCTGCGGACCATTTTCGGCAACAACGTTCGTCATCAGGCAGAACACACCGATGGGAGTGAAGCCGATAATCATCATCATGATCTTCATGACAACTTCAAGACCGCAGTTGATAAAGTCGGCAATTTTCTGACCTTTATCACCGGCAGCCAGAACGCCCGCGCCAAGGAAAATGGAGATGACGATGATGGGAAGCATATCGGAGCTGACCATGGGCGCAACGAGGTTGCTGGGGAAGATGCTGACGATAACGTCCATGATATGGGGTGCTTCCTTTGCCTCATATTCCAGCGCGCCAAGGTCGGCGGAGGGAAGCGGGGTAAACGAGCCCTTGAAGAGGTTGACCAGAATCAGGCCGATGACAACGGCCAGCGCGGTGGTGATCATGTAGTAAACGAACGTTTTGAGGCCTACAGAGCCGACGCGCTTGAGGTCTTTCAGCGAGATGACACCGTCTGCGATGGAGAACAGGACAACCGGCACAACCAGGAACTTTAGCAGGTTTACGTAGATCGTACCGATGGGCTTGATCCATTCCTTTGTAAATTCGCCCATCCCCGCGAACGCGAAGATGAGACCGGCAGCGATGCCGAGTGCCATGCCGATGAATATTTTGAGCGGCAAGCTCAGTTTCTTCTTCTCTTTCATAATACGCTCCTTTTCTTCTCTGGGGCTTCCCCCGATTTACAGTTTTTAGAATAGCACGGATTGCACCACACGTAAATACATTTTGACCAATCTTAACGTGATATTAACGATTTAACTGTGCAAAATGTACATAATTCGCGTGCAGATCAGGGAAAAACGCCCGTCAGCGCAGACAAAGCAAAAACAGCCGCCGCCCAGATGGGCGGCGGCTGTAATTGATGCGATGTACTTATTCAGCGGCGTCGGTGATGTCGCGGATGGAACGGAAGCGCAGCTCATTGAGCGGCTTGCCGGTTTTATAGGCGACAATCGCCATCAGCATGGCGGCGGTCTTGTCTGGGACGTCGTGCAGCTTCAGCTCACCAGCCGTACCGGGCGCTTCTGCCTTTTTGACCGCAGGCTGTGCGGCGGGGGCAGACGCAGGAGCAGCAGACTTTTTCGCGTTTTTCGACTGCATGATTTTGCCGGTGATCTGCGTGACCCACATCAGAAGAATCAGACCGAAAAATACAACGGCCATGCCCAGAACCACAATCAGAGCAGCAGTGCCGATGCTGACGTCCAGCATCGCTTGGTTGATCAAGAACATTCCATGAAACCTCCTCTGGCGCGCAGACGCGCCGCAATTCGGTGTTCATTATAGGGCAGGCGGGCGTTAATTTGGCGTTAATATCCACGCTGCGCGTTAATGTGGCGTTAAGCATTGCGCCAATGCGGCAAAAATCCACCCTGCGGGGCAGGGTGGATTTTGAAATGTTTTGTTTATTTCAGACGTTCCCACAGCTGATTGGGATACACGCCGCGCGCTTTCATGCCGCGTACCGCGTCCACCACCGTTTGCAGATCGTCGTGATACGTCACGCCGTACCAGACCTCCTCACACGGCAGCACGCGAACCGTGGCGCTTCCGTCCTGAAGCTGCGTATGGACGGCACTGGGGAGATAGAACTCGGCCTTTTCCGGGTTTTTCGGCAGATCGTGATCAAGGAATGATGGCATCTGTGCCCAAATGGAGTGCATCATCTTCTGCGTAAAGCCCCAGAAGTTCATCGACACGATGGTATCGCCGGGCAGCGGCGTAAAGTGCTCGCTATCTTCTGTATATTCCGCGTCTGCGCCCTTTTTGAAGATTTTGGTGCGCTCGGTGATGTCGCGCAGCAGACCGTTTTCAATCTCGCACACGCCGCGTGCAACCGAGCCGTGCTCGGTAACGGTATTGCGCAGACGGTAGCCGACCATGGCATAGGCGCTCTCGTCCTGATTTTCGGTTAAAAAGCGGTAGATGGCCTCATACGCGCCGCGGCCATAGAAGTCATCGGCATTGATAACGGCAAACGGCCCGTCCAGCACATTGCGGCAGCACGCCACGGCATGCGCCGTGCCCCACGGCTTGACGCGTCCTTCCGGTACGCGGTAGCCATCGGGCAGAACGTCGAGCGACTGGAACACGTAGTCCACGTGAAAGTACGGCTCAACGTGGCGGCCAACCGTCTCACGGAAATCGGTCTCCATTTCCTTTTTGATGACGAACGCCACGCGGCGGAAGCCCGCGCGATACGCGTCATAAAGTGAAAAATCAATAATGAAATCGCCCTCGTCGTCGATGCTGGTCATCTGCTTGAGCCCGCCGAAGCGGCTGCCCATGCCGGCGGCCATAATCACGAGCGTCGGTTCGCAATGGTTCATGCTGATCGCTCCTTTTCGCGTTGTTTGGCTTTTATTTTACCAGTTCACGGAAGAAAAAGCAACGGCGCCCTGTATGAAAACCGACAAAAAACATCCTGCGGTACTGCCGCAGGACGAAATTTGCACAAGAAGCACTTAGCCGACATAGGGGAGTGATTCAAAGTAATCCTCGTCTTTGATGCCGTCAATGCGCCAGAAGCACCAGTCGCTCTCGTTGGTGTTTTCCTCCAGCTGGATGCTGCCGTCCACGCCGCCGGTCGTGCGGAAATAAACCTGATTTCCGGCGTCCATGGCCGTAACGGTCAGCTTTGTCCCAGATGGGAGCGTTGTCTGCTTGCCGTCAACAGTGACCGGAAGCGCTTTTTTCAGCGTGAGCACCTTGCCGTCGGTGCAGAGCCAGTCGCGCCCGGGCATGGGCGAGAGCGTGCCGTCGCGTTCGGCGGTGTACTCCTGCGTCACATAGTGGCTGCCGAGGCGGTGCGTGTAGGTTTCAAGCGTCAGAATCTGGTTCGCAATCGAGACAATTTGGCCGTCAATGCCCGGCGTTGGCTTGGTAAACTCGCCGGTGCGGATATTACCGCAGAACAGAACAACGTTCAGCGCGTTTTCACCCAACCTCCAGCCATAGGTGCAGAAGTCGTCGCTGGCGATGTCGCCGCTGAAATAGACCTCGGCGCAGCCGTCCTCGTCAAGGTCTGCCATCCAAAGAGACGGCCGCCCGGCGACCGTCTGGTCGGCATCGTAGAACACATCGCCGCAGACAATCCGAATGCTGTAGAAAACCTGATCGGCCTCGTCCGTGATTTTCAGTAGCTGAATGCTGTTTTTTCGGCCGTTGCCGTCGATATCATAGTGGTATTCCGTCACGATATCAGTCTGCTTGACATCAAGACCATAGTGCGTTGTGCCGGTATAGTTGTCAGCCTTGGTCAGCTTGCCGGTATACGGCTCGGTCAGATCGAGATCCTTTGTAATCTCCACCGGGCGAATTTTTTCGCGGTAGGGGAGCAGCTCCACATTCTGGCTGGCCTTGCCGCTTTGATAGATCTTCTGCGGCAGAATCAGACGGTAGTCGCGCTCGCCAAACGCATCCTCCCAGCTGACGGCAAGCTCCGGCTGTGTGTCGGGAACGTTGATCTGGATTTCCAAAGTCTCGCCCTCGGCCATCGTCTCTACGGTGTGGAGCGTTTCGGTCACGTCGTAGGTCTCATATGTGCTGTCATAGGTATCGCCGCAGACGGCCAGCAGGCTGACGCGCTCAATGCGAACATCCTTTTGCTGCAGCTGTGCCGTCAGGCGAATGATGATGCCGTCGGGGTCGATGACGACGGTGTCGTCGGTGCGCTCGGTTTTGTTCGTCCACTCGGCGGTGAACGGCTCGATCACCGGCGCTTCTGTTTTTGGCGCTTCGGGCTCGGCGTCATCCGGCGTATCGGCGGGCTGTTCGTCCGGCGTGTCTGGCGTTTCGGGCTCAGACGGCTGGACATCGGGCGTGTCCGGTGTATCGGGGGTGACGTCCGGCTTGGCAGGGGTGGGCTGGACGGTTGCGTCCGGCTGCTCGCCCGGGGCGGGGGTTACAGTGTTATCCTGTTTGGCGCACGCGCAGAGCAAAATCGTCAGCACCAGTAAAAGCGAAAAAATCCGCAGCTTTTTCAAGAAAATTCCTCCTTTTTGCGAAGCTGTTTTCGGGGTATCTGTCTGTTTGACGCGCGGTGGCATGGAAAAGTTCCGCGCGGTGCTGATTTCAGCATAGGCGTGCTGCGCGCCGGTGTCAAGAAGCCAACGGCAAAATTCAGAAAAATTCAGAAATGTCAAGCCGCCCGCAAACGGGCGGCTCGAGCTTGTCAAAAAAGTACTTTTGACAAGCTCTCAAACGCGATCCGCTTCGCTGGGTTCGCGTTTGAAAAAGGCTGCGTGCCGCTGCGCGCATAATTTGTGCGCAAATTGCGCACAAATTCCACACTTGCGACACGTAGTGTGTTTTGCCCGACGTACACGCCGCCGGGCAAAACGGATTCAAACTTTATTCCGCCGTGCGCGGCGGAA
>CAKTUT010000137.1 GCA_934621665.1 uncultured Oscillospiraceae bacterium
GCGCAACCATGACTGCGCCCTCACAGAGCGCGCGGACGGCGGTGTGACCAGTTTGCTTGGAATTTGTGTTTGCCATGTAAAAATACCTCTTTCTCTTTTGATCAATCCCAACGGTCAGTGAGAAAAAATACCGCATTGCAGCGATTGCAATGCGGTACATCGGGTACAACTGTCCATATACTTCGCATTCCTACGCCGGCATTACCCGGATCAGGTTCGAGGGACCGGAACGGCAATACGCTCCCATCTCAGCCGGCTTGCGCCAGCGCCCCTTGGAATTGTCGGCTCCATTATATCAGCGGGAAGGAAAACTGTCAAGACCTCGCGCACTGCTGCGGTTGCTTTTGATGTGCGGCTGCGGTAAAATAGAAAAAAGATCAGAAAAGCGAGGGGAATCAATGAAGCGCTGCTTTATTTATGCGGCTGGAACATTCTATGGCCTGCGTGAGCGTCCGCGCGAGGGCGACTTGCAGATTGCCGCGGACGCGGGGCTGCATCTTTGTAAAAATGAGGGGCTGCGGCCGGATCTTGTCATCGGTGACTTCGATTCGATGGACGCATCGGAAGCGCCGGAGGGCTGTATCCGCTTGCCGGTGGAAAAGGATGACACCGACAGCATGTTTGCCATCCGCGAGGGACTGCGCCGCGGGTGTACGGAATTTCATCTCTATGGCGCAACGGGCGGCGTGCGGCTTGACCACACGCTTGCCAATTTGCAGTCGCTGGCGTTTTTGCGCCGCCACGGCGCGCGCGGCTATCTCTTTGACCGGAATTTTGCGTACACCGTGATTGAGAATGAAACACTGACGCTCCGGCGTGAGGTGGAGTGGGGGCTGGTGTCGCTGTTCAGTATGAGCGGCACAGTGCGCGGCATTACCCTGACCGGACTTCAATATCCGCTGACAGACGCGGAGATCAGCTGTGATTTCCCAATCGGCGTCAGCAACCATTTCGCGGCAGAAACGGCGAAAATCCAGGCAGGGGAGGGGCTGCTCCTTGTCGGTTGGGAACTGCCGGAGCAACAGTAAGAGCGGAGACATATTGCGGTATCACCGCAGTCACTATGCCCGTTATGCCATACAGAGCGCCCGCAGCATCTGTCCCATCACATCCCACCAGGTCAGTGCGGCAACCGCCTCCGGCGCGACAAGCGGGATTTCTGCGATGGCCTCATCACCGGCAGTGACACGCAAAAGCCCGAGCTGCTGCCCCTTTTCAACCGGGGCGGTGACGCCATCGTCTACTGTGATGCTGGACTGAACAGAGGACGCCTTTGCTTTGTCGATCAGAATTGGGGTCGTGTCCTTTAAGACCGGGATAATGCGCTCCGTGTGACCGAGTGTAACCGGCACGGCAGGAATGGCCTCTGGCGGTGTGGGCGTGACAAGCGCATAGTTGGAAAAACCGTAATTCAAAAGCGCCTTTGCCGACTCAAACCGGTGGGCGCTGGTGTCGCAGTGCATCACTACGGCGATCAGCTCCATTCCGCCGCGCTCGGCGGAGGCGGAGAGACAGTAGCCGGCGCCGGAGGTAAAGCCGGTTTTCAACCCCGTTGTGCCGTCATAAAAGCGCACCAGCTTGTTCGTATTGGAAAGACCGAACGTGCCGTTGCGGACGGTATCCATCCAGATGGTGGTGTACTGCTTGATTTCCTCGTGCTGCAAAAGTGCGCGTGACATGAGCGCAATGTCATACGCGCTGGTCAGGTGCGCATCCGCATCCGCGCCGTCGTCAAGGCCGGTGCAGTTGACAAAGTGCGTGTCGGTCATGCCAAGCTGCTCGGCGCGCTCGTTCATCATGGCGACAAATGCCGTCTCGCTTCCGGCGATGTGCTCAGCCAGCGCACACGCGCAGTCATTTGCCGACGAGACAACCACCGATTTCAGCATATCGCGCAGCGGCATCTGCTCGTTTTCTTCCAGATAAATCTGACTGCCGCCTTTGGCCGCTGCGGCGGCGGAGGCGGTTACGGTGTCATCCCAAGTGATGCGCCCGTCATCCAGCGCCTCCATCACAAGCAGCAGCGTCATGATCTTTGTTACGCTTGCCGGGGCAAGGCGCGTGTGCGCGTCCTGCTCATAGAGAATCTGTCCGGTGGACTTCTCCATCAGAATGGCCGACGGCGCGGAAATCCCAAGATCAGCTGCGCCAACCGGAACGGCGCACAAAAGCAGAACCATCAGCGCCAGCAGCAGACAGCGCGCTCGTTTTTGCATAAAAATCACCCTTTCGTTTCAGCTGGTACAAGCATATGAAACGAAAGGGTGTGATATCACAATTCAGCTCTCAGCAGGACGGCTCAAGCAGATATGGCTGAATGGCCGTACAGAACGATTCCGTTTGCGCGTCGTCACGCAGACGGACGATCATCGGCCGGTTCAGTCCCAGCGCACAGACGCTGAGGATGGAGCTTGCGTCCAGAACGACACCATTATACAGCAGCTGCACAGAAAAAGACTGGCGGTTTGTCAGACTAACAAAATCGCCGATTTCTTGAACGGAGCGAAACATCACGGTAAATTCTCTCACGGGAAAACCTCCTAAAATGGCTGTACAATCAAGTCAAAGTCGGATATAATGATGCTGCTGAGAAGCGAAAACGCAGATGTATTAAGAACTAATATTCATTATAAGCAAAATTGAACGTTGTGACTATTCACAAAAAAACTAAACATTTTTTGGATACTATATTTTTCTTTGGTGGTTTTGAATAATGAGATTTGCATTCTATACGCTGGGCTGCAAGGTCAACCAATATGAGACGCAGGCCATGCAGCAGATGTTGCTGGAGCGCGGACACACGCTGGGAGAATTTGACGGTGTGTGTGACTGCTACATCATCAATACGTGTACGGTGACAGCGGTATCCGATAAAAAATCGCGCAACGCTATCCGGCGTGCGCGCAAGCTGAATCCCGATGCGGTTATAGGTGTGTGCGGCTGCTATGCGCAGACGTCGCCAGACGAGGTACGGAAGCTGGATGTAGATGTGCTGGTCGGCACGGACGGCAGGGCGACGTTTCTGGAGAAGATGATGCAGGCGGCGCAGGAGAAGCGGCACGCACACTGGGAGCGGATTGCGCCGGCGGCGCTTCCGCGTGAATTTGAAATCCTGCCGGCAGGCGGCCTTGCCGAGCGCACACGTGCGCTTTTAAAGGTGGAGGATGGATGCAATAACTTTTGCAGCTACTGCATCATTCCCTATGCGCGCGGGCGCGTGCGGTCAATGCCGCTGGAACGCGCGGTGGCGGCGGCCAAGCAGCTTGCCAGGGAGGGCTACCGTGAGATTGTGATCAATGGTATTGAAATTTCGTCTTGGGGATGGGAATGGAAAGATGGTAGCTGTCTGTATCAGCTTTTAACGGCCATCTGTGAGGCTGTTCCGAATGTGCGCATCCGGCTGGGGTCGCTTGAGCCGCGGACGATTGACGAGAAATTCTGTAAAGCGCTGTCCGGCTATTCCAATCTCTGCCCGCAGTTTCATCTGAGCCTGCAAAGCGGAAGCGATACGGTGCTGCGGCGGATGAACCGGAAATATGATTCCGCGCGCTATGAAAAAAGCGTCGCGCTGCTGCATGAATACTTCCCCGGCTGCGCCGTGACGACCGATCTGATTGTCGGCTTCCCCGGTGAGAGCGAGGAGGAGTTTGAAGCGTCTCTGGCGCTCATCCGACGCTGCGCACTGTCCAAGGTGCATATCTTCCCATATTCGCGTCGCGAGGGTACGCCCGCAGACAAAATGCCCGACCAAGTGCCGAAACGCGTAAAGGAAGCACGCGCAGCGCGTGCGGCGGAGGCGGCGGCAGCGCTGGAAACGGCGGCGCACACAGCGATGATCGGAAGCGAGCAGGAGGTGCTCTTTGAGCAGCCGGAGGGCGAATATTTTACCGGCCACGCAAAAAACTATACAAAGGTCTACGTCCCGGCAGAGACACTTCACAATCAGGTGCGCCGCGTGCGTGTGTGTGCGCTGCATGCGGACGGCGTGCTGGCGGAGCTGCTGTCAGAATAGCGTAAACGGCGGCCACGGTTCGGCAAACAGCCAGAAGCGGAGCGTATCGTCCACGACAGAGGCAAACGCCGCCAGTGGAATCCACAGCAGGAAAAACGGCAGACAGACCTGACCGCGATAGTTCATGGGCTGGTTGCTGTAATCCCAGACGTTGAGACCGAGACGCAGATTGACGAGGCTTCCTACCAAAAGCTCGGAAAAGACAATCAGTGATGCGCCAAGAACGGCCTGTACGGCAAGCGGCAGTCCCGGCACAACCTCGTTCATCAGCCCGATGAGCACAAAGCAGACACCGCCGTCCAGAAACATACTGACATGAGAACGGTTGCGCCACATTATTTCGATGGAATAGTACAGTACGCCGCCGCAGAAAAACAGAGTTAGCGTTTTTATCAGCATTTTAGCACTCCTTTCGCCGATAGTATGCACATTCAAGTGCAAACTATCAATTTTTGCGCAAAGAGAAAAAAGCTGTTGACAAAGGCAAAAATATACGATATAATCTTTTCTGCTGTGAGGCAATCGCCTTGCAGGATATGGCGGCATAGCTCAGTTGGTAGAGCATTCGGTTCATACCCGGAGTGTCATCTGTTCGAGTCAGATTGCCGCTACCAGGCCCGTTGGTCAAGCGGTTAAGACACCGCCCTTTCACGGCGGTAACATGGGTTCGATTC
>CAKTUT010000138.1 GCA_934621665.1 uncultured Oscillospiraceae bacterium
GAGGGATTGCCCCAGCAGGTGCACAGCATTTCGTTCATGGCCTCCACGCACGCAGCACAGGGCTTTGTGGTGGCGGAATTGTCCAGATAGATCATAAAATTACCTCGATTGTGGTAAAAAAATTGCACCAGGGGTGCGGAAAATGCGGCGCGGCCGCAACCGTGCCTCCGGCGGCCATATCTTTTCCCTCTTGCGGGAAAAGATATGGAAGAAAAGGGCGCGGGAAACGTCAATTGGCGCGCTTGCGCGCGGACTTTTTATACGCCCTATTCGGGCGCAGATTTGCAGCTGTTCTTATAACTTTCGGTTCTGATGAATGTACTACACGCAGTAGTCGAGAGTCGGAAGCAAATGTTGTTTCTGCTTTATAGTCGGAATACTGTATGCACCAAAGCCTCCCTTGTGCAAAGGGAGGTGGCAAAACCGGAGGTTTTGCCGGAGGGATTGTACAGTAAAAGGTATTGCATTTTCTCCGGCTTGCCGGTGAAAATGCAGAATCTGATTGTTTTCAATCCCTCAGTCAGCATCGCTGACAGATCCCTTTACACAAGAAAGTAGAGGGCTTCTGCAAATTTGCAATCAACTTACGTAAAAGCAGATTATCCTTGCCGGGCGGATGTAGGCATCCGCCCCTACGGGTGCAATGCAAATCTTCCGGCAAATACGTAGGTGCGTTATGTTTTTTCGGCAGTCGATTCACTCAGGTTCTTGCGCGGCAACTAGCTTCATTGGGAGAGCTGTCACCATACAGGCGGCGCGTAGTTCGATGCGGAAAGGTGACTCCCGTGTGCTGGCCGCAGCGCTCAATTCTGGCGCTTTCGTTGTGCTGAGGCAGGCTGCACCCCGCGTCCTAGCGCCTCTTTTCTCCCCATTCTTTTCTGGCAAGACAGAAAAGAATGGGCCGCCGGAGGCACAGTTGCGGTATTACCGCATTTTACCGCATGTCGGTGGCCGACAACCCCTCCGTCAAAACCTGCGGTTTTGCCACCTCCCCTTGCACAGGGGAGGCTTTGGACGGACAGAGTTGTCCGCCCAAATGGCTGCGGTGGCAAATGCGCCGCAAAGCGGCGCATTTGTGCTCTTACTTCTCCAGCTTGACCGCCGTTTTCAGCGCCAGCTCCATCATCTCGGTAAACGAGTTTTGACGCTCCTCCGCCGTGCAGGCTTCGTCACGCAGAATATGGTCGGAAATCGTGCAGATGGCCAGTGCGTGCTTGCCGCAGCGTGCAGCGTTCATGTACAGCGCCGCTGCCTCCATCTCGATGGCCATGATGCCCATCTTGTGCCAGCCGTGGTTGGCTTTCAGCGTTTCGGGCACGTCGCCGTCGTCACCATAGAACCGGTCGGAGGAGAGAATGTTGCCCACATGATAGCGGACGCCCATCTCTCTGGCCGTATCGACACACGTTTCCAGCATATGATAGTCGGCAATCGGCGCAAACGTGCCGGCCAGACGGTACTGCTCTGCCCATCTCGAGTCGGTGCATGCACCCTGGCCGATGACGATATCGCGGACGTTGATCTCGTCGCGCAGCGCGCCGGCTGAGCCGATGCGCATGATGTTCTCTACCTCAAACGCGTTATAAAGCTCCCATGAGTAGATGCCGATCGACGGCATACCCATGCCAGAGGCCATGACCGAGATCTTTGTGCCGTTATATGTGCCGGTATAGCCCTGAATGCCGCGGACATTGTTGACCAGCTTTGCGTCCGTCAGGAAATTTTCCGCGATGAACTTTGCGCGCAGCGGATCGCCGGGCATCAGGACAGTCTGACCAAAATCGCCAGGCTTTGCGTTAATATGGGGCGTTGGATAGTTCAGCATCGTTCGTTCTCCTTTACAATATGGATTTGAAAAGCACTTACGCTTCCATCTGTTTGACAATCTTTACAATCCGGGACGTGCCAAGGCGCGACGCGCCAAGGGCGATGAACTTTTCCGCGTCGTCGATCGACGAAATGCCGCCTGCGGCCTTGATCTTGACGCCGTTTGTCACGTGCGCGGCGAACAGCTCCACATCGTGGAACGTCGCACCCGCCTTGGAAAAGCCGGTGGAGGTCTTGATATAATCCGCGCCGGAGGCCGAGACGATCTCGCACATCTTGATCTTCTCCTCGTCCGTCAGCAGGCACGTCTCAATGATAACCTTGAGCAGCTTTCCATGACACGCTTCCTTGACGGCCTTGATCTCGCTCAGCAGCGCGTCCCATTTTTGATCCTTGACCCAGCCGATGTTGATGACCATGTCAATTTCCTGCGCGCCGTTTTCCACGGCGTCGCTTGCCTCAAAGCACTTGGCCGCGGTGGTGTCATAGCCGTTCGGAAAGCCGATAACCGTGCAGATTGGGAGCTTTCCGGCCACATATTCCGCTGCCTGCCTGACATACGAGGCCGGGATGCACACCGACGCGGTGCAGTACTTCATGCCGTCGTCGCAGATGGCGCGGATTTCATCCCACGTGGCCGTCTGCGCAAGCAGCGTGTGGTCAACCTTACTCAGAATCTCTTTCATTTCCATGGAGCAGTTCCACCTTTCTGTGTTCGTTGATATAGTCCATGTAGCATTTGTGGCACATGGCAATATAGCTGTCATTGCCGCCAAGGAATACCTGATCGCCCTCTGTCACCACATAGCCGTCCGGGCTGATGCGGGCATTGGTCGTGGCCTTGCGGCCGCAGTCGCAGATGGTTTTGATCTCGGTGATGGAGTCGGCCAGCTCAAAAAGCCGCCGGCTGCCGGGGAACAGGCTGGTGCGGAAGTCGGTGCGCAGGCCAAAGCAGAGTACCGGCAGATTCTCTCGGTCAACAAGCCAGCGCAGCTGATCAATCTGTTCTGGCGTCAAGAACTGGCACTCATCGACGATGATGACATCCGCCTGTTCGCGCGCCTGATATATTTCACGCAGATTCTGCTCCGGCGCGATGGCCTCGGCCTCGGCGGCCAGCCCTACGCGGCTGCGCAGCGTGAATACGCCGTCGCGGCTGTCGGCAGCGGGTTTGATGAGCCAGACGCGCATGCCGCGCTCTTCATAATTATACTTGGTAATCAGCGCCGTGGCAGTTTTGGAGCTGCCCATTGCGCCGTACTTGAAATACAGCTTGGCCATGTTTTTTCCTCCGCAGTTCGGATATGAGCTTTGTCTCTCTATTATACGGTATTTTCCGCCAAAAGCAAAGAAATATTTACGCACGCGGTACGCCAGTGGCGAACATTGACCGAAGCGGAAAGCGGTGCTATACTGAAATTGAATTTCCGTTGGAGGTACGCCATGCAGCAGATGAAGATTTTTCTGGTAGAAGACGACGCGGTGATTGCCGCCGCCATCAAGCGCAGTATCGAAGCCTGGGGCTGCGAGTGCCGCATCGTGGTGGACTTTCAAAATGTATTGCAGGAGTTTGTAGCCTATGATCCGCAGCTGGTGCTGATGGATATCACGCTGCCGTTTTACAACGGCTATCACTGGTGCGCCGAAATCCGCAAGCTCTCCAAGGTGCCGGTGATTTTCCTCTCGTCCGCCGCGGACAATATGAACATCGTCATGGCCATGAACATGGGCGGCGACGATTTTATCGCAAAGCCGTTTGATCTGGCTGTCCTGACGGCCAAGGTGCAGGCCATGCTCCGCCGGACGTATGAGTTTTCTGCCGGGCAGAGCGCGCTTTTGGAGCGCGGCGGCGCGATTCTCTCGTCGTCGGACGCAAGCCTCAGCTTTGGCGGCGCGCGCATCGACCTGACGAAGAACGAATATCGGATTTTACAAGTCTTGATGCAGGCGGGCGGTGAGCTTGTCCCGCGCGACAAGCTGATGCAGAAGCTCTGGGAATCTGACAGCTTTGTGGATGAAAATACGCTGACGGTCAATGTGGCGCGATTGCGCAAAAAGCTGGAGAGTGCGGGACTGGAGGATTTCATCCTGACGAAAAAAGGACTGGGGTATCGCGTAAAATGAAAGATTTTTTCCTGTATCTGCGCTATCGCCTCGGCACAATCGCACTGTTTGCCGCGTTTGAGGGACTGCTGGTGATGATGGAGCGGCTGTATGGTCTGAGCGCGGAGAACGCTGCCTACAGCGCGGCGCTGTTTGCGCTGCTGTTTTTGTGCACCGGTGCGGTTGACTGCGCGCGCTTTTTGAAAAAGCTCCGCCTGCTGCGCGATGTGACGCGCCAGACGCGTCTGGCCGAAAGCTGCCTGCCCGAGACGTCCAATCCGCTGGAGCTGGCGTATCAGTCGCTGGTGCAGTCGCTTCTGCGAGACAAGGCGGAAAGCGAATCGCGCAGGGATCAGAAGATGCACAATCTGACCGGCTATTATACGCTCTGGGCGCACCAGATCAAAACGCCCATCGCCGCGATGCGCCTGCTGCTGCAGGAGCGCGGAGGGGAGTCGGACGAGCTGTCGCAGGAGCTGATGCGCGTGGAGCAGTATGTGGACATGGCGCTGGGTTATGCCCGGCTTGACAGCGAACAGACCGACTATGTCATCCGGCGCTGCGAGCTGGACGAGATTGTCCGCCCGGTTGTGCGCAAATTTGCTCCGCAGTTTATCCGCAAGAAGCTGACGCTTCGCTATGAGGCGCTGAATGTGCGGGTGCTGACGGATGAAAAGTGGCTGTCGTTTGTTGTTGAGCAGGTGCTGTCAAATGCATTAAAGTATACCGCCGCGGGCGAAATCCGCATTT
>CAKTUT010000139.1 GCA_934621665.1 uncultured Oscillospiraceae bacterium
GTTGATCTGATGATCTAATTTCCCGATGGTAAAGCACCTCCAAATGCAAAGTGCGGATGCCGCAAAGCACCCGCACACAATGACCGTCACAAGACGTGAAGTATCACTATGAACCTCTTCGCCAATGCTTGAGGTGAGGTGCTGCTGCTCCTGCTTTGTTTTCCTGAGTGATATTACCACGCTGTGCGTGGAATGTCAAGCGCTTTTTCAGAAAAAGTCCTCTGTTTGCTATGTTTCCATAAAAATCGGCAGCATTGGCGGCGCAAGCGTAAATAAAACGAGCGCCGCGCCATAAATACCCGTCAAAATAACAAGCACCCCCGCCAGAAACGCCAGCCGCCCGCTTTTCTGCACGCAATAGGCAAGCCAGAATCCAAGCGACATCGTCATGGCATATAGTGCAATGTCAATCCACAACGCGTGCACGCCAAAGCCGCAGCGCAGCAGATAGTAGCTGCCCGTCAAAAACAGCGGCATGACGAGCTCGGCAAGCAAAATTCCGCTCCACGCGCGCATCTGATCGTTCTCGCCTTGCGTCAGGAAAAAGCCCGCAGCCAGCACCGGCCAGTACAGAAGCTTTAAATGCTCCCACACGCTCTCATTTACCGGCGCAAACAGCCCAATCAGCGGCAGCGGCAGCCATGTATACAAAAAGTGCAGCGCCGCGCCGGCCAGCAGCGTCACCGCAAACGTAAGTGCATAGCGTCTCTTCATAAAAAAGCCCCCTCGCCATACTCTATGACGAGGGGGCACGATTTTGAACTAATTTTTGCAGTGTTCAAGCAGGGACTGCACACCGCGTGTACGTCAAGTCCGCAGCAATGTGGTCACGGCAAAAGGCCGCTCCACAGCGAGAGATTTTTCGTCAGGACAAGGCGCAAGGACGCAGGCGTACCGTGTGTACGTCAAGTCCGCAGCAACGCGGTCACGACGGAAAAGATCCGCTGTGGTTATTGGAAGAACTGATTGTGAATCAGTCTCACTGCCCTGTCAGAGTCCTCTTTATCAATCAGAACGGAAACCTTGATCTCACTGGTGGAAATCATATGGATGTTGATATGCGCCTGATAGAGCGCCTCAAACATTCTGGCGGCAACACCGGCGTTTTCCAGCATACCGGCGCCAACGATGGAAACCTTGGAGACACCGGTGTTGATGTCCATATGGTCAAATTTCAGCATATCCTTATTGTCGTCAAGAAGCTTGGCGCAGGCCATCACGTCCTGTTCGCCGACGGTAAAGATAATGTCTTTCTGCTCATCGTGTCCAAGGGACTGAATGATCATATCGACGTTGATCTTGCCCTTGGCAAGGAGACTGAACAGCTTATAGGCAACGCCCGGGACGTCCTCAAGGCCAACCAGCGCAAAGCGCGCAATCTTTTTATCCTGTGCAACACCGGTAATATAGGTTTTTTCCACGTTCTTCACACTCTCCTTTACAATCGTGCCGGGATTTCCGGAAAAGCTGGACAAAACCTCCAGCTTGACGCCGTAGCTCTTTGCCAGCTCAACCGAGCGGTTATGCAGCACCTGCGCGCCCATGGACGCAAGCTCCAGCATCTCGTCGTATGTAATTTCCTCCAGCTTGTGCGCCTCCGGGACGATGCGCGGGTCGCTGGTATAAACGCCGTCCACATCCGTATAGATCTGACAGAGATCCGCCTGCAAGGCAACCGCCAGCGCAACCGCTGTGGTGTCCGAGCCGCCGCGGCCAAGCGTCGTCACGTCGCCGTGGCGGTCAAGCCCCTGAAAGCCCGCAACAAGCACAATACGCTTTTTGTCCATTTCCTCGCGCACGCGGTCACAATCAACCTTGGCGATGCGCGCAGACGAGTGATTGGCGTCGGTCTGCATTCCGATCTGCCAGCCGCAGAGCGACACCACCGGAAATCCCAGCTTTTCAATTGCCATCGCCATGAGCGCAATAGACATCTGCTCGCCGCAGGCAAGAAGCATATCCATCTCGCGGCGCGAGGCATCTGGGTTGATCTCCGCCGCCTTTTCAATCAGGTCGTCGGTCGTATCTCCCTGCGCCGAAAGCACGACGCAGACGCTGTCGCCCGCCTGATACGTATCGGTGATGATTTTTGCCACGCGGAAAATCCGCTCTGCATCGGCAACGGAGCTTCCGCCGAATTTTTGTACAATCAGTGCCATGGGTATCCCTCCGGAAATTAAGATTCCTTGACCGGCCACGCCGCGTCCAGCGGCGCACCGCTTTGCATGAGCTTCCGCTTCGTCGTCGCAGCCGTAATGCCGCCATTTACACCGTCCTGCTCCGGCAGCCAGCGAACCGAACCCAACTGCGACTCGATCTGCTCGCGCGGCGCGCGCGTGCGGATATAATACGGCGCTTCAAAATCCTCCGCCGCGCCAAGCGGCGTCTCTCCGCCGTCTGTCCAGCCGCACGGCTGCGTGCGGCCGGGATTGCGCGCAATGTCAATCACATCGCCGATAACGGCGCTGGCCGTGGGGTAGCGTCCCGCGCCAGGACCGTAGAACAGTACCGTTCCCACTGCACTCCCGCGCACCTCAACGGCGTTATATACGCCCGCCGTGGCGGCCAGCATCTGCTGCTGGGGGATAAAGTGCGGCGCAACAAATACATACAGCTTTTCTCCCCGCCGCACCGCGCGGCCAAGAAGCTTGATTTTCATCCCGGCCGCGGCGGCAAACGCCGCATCCACTGCAGTGATTTTGGAAATGCCCTCCATCGAAATTGCCGCCGGCGGGACGTTCTTTCCAAACGCGAGATCCGCCAGAATGCACGCCTTTCGTCCGGCGTCGATACCCTCCACGTCCGCCGTTGGATCGGCCTCGGCATAGCCGCGTGCCTGCGCGTCGCAAAGCGCCGCATCATAGCTCGTTCCGTTTTCCAGCATCTGCGTCAAAATATAGTTTGTCGTGCCGTTCAGAATGCCGGAAACCTCCTCCAGCTCATTTGCGCCGAGGCAGCGCGTCAGTGGATTGAGAACCGGAATGCCGCCGCCGACCGACGCTTCAAACAGAAAATTGCAGCCGTTCGCTTTGGCAAGCGCCAAAAGCTCCAGACCATGCTCGGCCACCATCTGCTTGTTGGCCGTAACCACACTTTTACCCGCTCTGAGCGCGCGGCGGCAGTAGTCCAACGCCGCGCCGCAGCCGCCGATGGTCTCAATCAGGACAGATACCTCCGGATCATTTTCAATCACGGAAAAGTCCTGCACCATGACATCCCGACAGGGATCGTCCGGATAATCGTGCCGCACCAGAATGTACTTGAGTTCAATCGCCTGTCCGGCGTTTTTTGTAATCGTCTCAGCGTGCTTACGCAGCAGCGCCGCTGCGCCGCCGCCCACAACGCCATAGCCCGCAATCGCTACCTTGATCATAGGCTGCTCCTTAATGATTCGCCAGTCGGTAAATTTCCATCATATCGGCGTAATCCAGCGTTTTGAATGTGCCAATGGTTCGCGTTTTCTGATACGAGCAGCGGCGCGCCAGCTCGTCAAGTCCGGCCTCACTCTGCACGCCCGCGCAGCTCTGCCCAAGCGAGATGGGCATGTGCAGCGAGACAAAATACGCCTCCGTTGCCGCAATCCCCTTGACCGCCGCCGCATTCTCATCGGCCTCGCCGATGCCCCAGACGTTTCGCGCAAACTGTGCAAAGCGCGCCGGGTTCTGCCGCATCACATAGCGCGCCCAGCTGCCCCATACGGCAGAAAGACTCTCGCCGTGAATTGCATCATACTTTTCGCTGATTGCGTGGCCAAGCTGGTGCGTGGCAAAGTCCTGCTGCCCGCCAAGGCCGGTCAGGCCGTTGTGCGAAAGTGAACCGCACCACATGACCTCGCTCATCGCGTGCTCGTCGGCGGGATTCTGATAGACCAGACGTCCGTTGCGGATCATCACGCGGAGCAGTCCCTCGGCAATCTCGTCAGAAATTTCATTGTCGGTGAACGGATTAAAATACCGCTCCATCGTGTGCATCATGATATCGACCACACCGCACGCCACCTGCCGCAGCGGCAGCGTCGCCGCCAGCGCCGGGTCAAGCAGCGCGAATACCGGCCGGTTGAGATCGGTATTGAGGCCGCGCTTTTCGTCCTCCTCGGCGTTGGTCAGAACGGCAGAGTTGCTCATTTCACTGCCCGCCGCCGGAATCGTGAGCACCACGCCCACGGGCGTGGACTTTGTCAGCACAGCGCGGCGCTTCCAGAATTCCCAGATGTCGGTTTCGGGATTGGCCTTGCCGTGGGCAATGGCCTTGGCCGTGTCAATGACGCTTCCGCCGCCCACCGCCAGAATCAGATCCGCATCCAGCGCAATCGCTTTCTTTACGCCCTCGCGCGCCAGCGCCACGCGGGGATTCGGCTGTACGCCGCCGATTGCGTCGGTCTGGACGCCGCCCTGCGCCAAAAGTGCCAGCACGCGGTCAAGCAGCCCGCTCCTGATGGCGCTGTGGCCGCCGTAAACAACCAGTACACGGCTTGCGCCGTGTTTTTTTACAAGCTCAGCCAGATGATTGACGCTGTCCTTGCCGAATACAATTTCGGTAGGGGTATAATACTGAAATGCGCGCATAGCTCCTCCTTATCCCGCAACAGCCTCTACCTTGACCGTGCCCTTGATGTCCCCGATCTGCCGTGTCA
>CAKTUT010000140.1 GCA_934621665.1 uncultured Oscillospiraceae bacterium
CGAGCTGATGAAGCACGGCTGCACCACCTGCTTTGACCACCACTATGTGTTCCCCGCCGGAAGCGGCGATCTGATTGGCGCGCAGCTGGCGGCCGCGGACGAGCTTGGTATCCGGATGTACTGCTCACGCGGGTCGATGGATCTCTCCGTCAAAGACGGCGGCCTGCCGCCCGACAGTGTGGTTCAGACCGTGGACGAAATTATGGCCGACAGTATGCGTCTGATTGAAAAATACCACGATGCGTCGTTCGGCTCAATGCACCGCATTGCACTTGCCCCCTGCTCGCCGTTCTCCGTTTCACCTGAGCTTCTGCGCCAAAGCGCCATTCTGGCGCGGCAGTACGGCGTGCGGCTGCATACGCATCTGTGTGAAACGAAAGACGAGGAAAACTATATGCTTGAGCGCGAGGGTATGCGCCCGCTGGCGTTTATGCAGACGCTTGGCTGGGTTGGCAGCGACGTCTGGTTTGCGCACGGC
Source organism: uncultured Oscillospiraceae bacterium (assembly GCA_934621665.1). Lineage (GTDB taxonomy): Bacteria > Bacillota > Clostridia > Oscillospirales > Oscillospiraceae > CAG-170. The sequence continues at coordinate 479 of CAKTUT010000140.1, forward strand.
ATTCACTTTAACGATGAGGAGCTGAAGCTTCTGGCCGATACAAAAACCGGCGTGTGCCACTGTCCCATTTCCAATATGAAGCTTGCCTCCGGCGTTGCCCGCATCCCGGAGATGCTGAAGCTCGGCGTGCCGGTCGGTCTTGGCGTAGACGGCTCAGCATCAAATGACGGCTCAAGCCTGATGGAGGAGCTTCGCACCGCGTTTTTGCTTCACCGGCTTACATCCAGCAAGGGCGCGCCCAGTGGCTATGACATTTTGAAGATGGCCACGCGCGGCAGCGCATCGCTCCTGGGACGCGAAGATATCGGCTCGCTGGAGCGTGGCAAATGCTGCGATTTGTTCCTGATTGATTCGCGCCGTCTGGAGCTGACGGGTGCGTGCTATGATCCAAAGTCGGTGCTTGCAACCGTGGGCGTGCGCGGCGCGGTAGACTATACCGTTGTAAACGGACGCATTACAGTCAAGGACGGGCATCTTGTCACCGTGGACGAAGTAAAGACCGCCGAAGCGGCGCAAAAGGCGTGCGACGTCTATCTCAGCCGGTAATTTCCGCTTTTTTGATTTCCCGCCGTACAGCGACGTGCGCTGTACGGCGGTTTGTCAAGTAGCGCAAATGTCAAACTGTAAAAAAACGTCCGTTTATTTTTGTAAAAAATACCGCTTTTCAAATCGCGCAGGACTTTTTATAATGTAGATACAATCTAAGATTGGTAGCTGTAAGGAAGTGTTTCGCACACGGGCTGCAACTATCACTCGGCGGCGCGCTTGAGTGTTTCAAATCCGGATGGATTTGAAACATTTTTCGTTCTCCGGGTGATGGGAAATGAAAAGGAGGAATGCAAATGTACATTCTCACAAACGGCCGTCTGATCACCCGTGACCCGAACGGCAAAGGCTACTACGAAAAGGGCGCTGTAGCTTATGAGGGCAGCAAGATCGTTGAAGTCGGCGAAGAAGCCGCGCTCACGGCCAAATACCCGCAGGCAGAAAAAATCGACGCCAAGGGCGGCGTGATCATGCCAGCATTCATCAACGCCCACACCCACATCTATTCTGCGCTTGCACGCGGACTTTCCATTGTGGGCAATAATCCGACAAACTTCTTCGAAGTCCTCGACGGCACATGGTGGGCAATCGACCGCCATCTGACGCTGGAGGGCACACGCGCCTCGGCAGACGCGCTGTATATCGACTGCATCAAGCAGGGCGTAACCACCATTTTTGACCATCACGCATCCTATTGCCAGATTCCAGGTTCGCTGTTTCAGATTGGCGAGAGCGCCAAAAAATTTGGCATCCGCTCCTGCCTGTGCTATGAGGTCTCCGATCGTGACGGCGAGGAGAAGTGCCTTGAGGCCATCCGGGAAAACGCCGACTGGATTGCCTACTGTCAGGAGCACAAAGATCCGATGCTGGCGGCCATGTTTGGCGGCCACGCGCTGTTTACCATCTCTGACAAGACCTTTGACCGCATGGTCGAGGCGAACAACGGCCGCACCGGCTATCACATCCACGTCTCCGAGGGCATGAACGACGTGTACGACAGCCTGCAAAACTATGGCCGCCGCCCGGTTCAGCGTTTGCAGGATCATGGCATTCTCGGCGAAAAGACGATTCTTGGCCACTGCATCCACGTGAACACCGCCGAGATGGAGATCATTAAGGAAACCGGCACAATGGTCGTCAACAATCCTGAAAGCAACATGGGCAACGCCATCGGCATCTGCCCGGTGCTCCAGCTGTACAAGCGCGGCATTCTGCTTGGCATGGGTACAGACGCATACACCAACGATATGCTGGAGAGCCTCAAGGTTGCCCTCTGCTCGCAGCGCAGCCAGAACTGCCTGCCGAACGTCGGCTGGTGCGAGGTCACCGATATGCTCTTTAAGAACAACGCCAGAATCGGCGCAAAGTATTTCCCCGATCAGCTTGGCGTGCTGAAAGCAGGCGCTGCCGCCGACATCATCGTTATGGACTATAAGCCGTTCACGCCGTTCTCGGATGAAAACATCGACGGCCACATGATTTTCGGCATGACCGGCCGCCAGTGCCAGACCACCATCGCTGCGGGCAAGCTTCTGATGAAAGACCGCAAGCTTGTCGGCATCGACGAGGAGGCCGAAAACGCGCACATTCTGGAGGCTTCCAAAAAGCTTTGGGGCAGTCTCAATCACCGGGAATACTGATTGTTGATCGTTGCATAAATAGGGATTTGAATGTTGGGATAATCAGGAGGAATTTTCGTGTCTGAAAAAATGTATCCGATTCCGTTCCGTTCACTGATGAACTGGATCGTAGAGGAATATGCCGCCAGCGGTGACATATTCGGCGTTCATAAAGCATATCACGCAGGCGGCAAGTCGCTCCCCATCTTCGGCGAGCGCATTGAAACGCCGTTTGGCCCTGCCGCCGGTCCGAACAGCCAGCTGGCGCAGAATATCATTGCCGCCTATTTTGCCGGCGCACGCTTCTTTGAGGTTAAAACCGTTCAGAAAATGGACGGCGCAGAGCTTGCCGCGTGCGTGCCGCGTCCGTGCATTCTGGCCGACGATGAGGGCTACAATCAGGAGTGGTCAACGGAGCTTGAAATCCCGCAGGCCATGAACGAGTACATCAAGGCTTGGTGCGCGCTCAAGGTGCTCTCCAGGCTCTACGACCTCGGCGATCCGGACGGCTTTGTGTTCAACATGTCCGTCGGCTATGACCTCGAGGGCATCAAGGGCGACAAGGTCAACAGCTATATTGACGGCATGATGGACGCGTCGAACACAGCACAGTTCCGCGAATGCCTTGATGTTCTGACCGAGATGTTCCCCGAGCAGCGTGACTACATCGCAGCCATCTCTCCGCGCGTTTCGCGCTCGGTCACTGTCTCCACACTGCACGGCTGCCCACCGCAGGAAATTGAGCGCATTGCGTCATATCTGCTGACGGAAAAGCACCTGCACACGTTTGTCAAGTGCAACCCCACCATTCTCGGCTATAAGACCGCGCGCTCGATTCTGGATTCGATGGGCTATGACTACATCGTGTTTGACGAGCACCACTTCAACGAGGACCTGCAATGGGCCGACGCGGTTCCGATGTTCGAGCGCCTTCAGGCGCTGGCCGACAGCAGAGGACTGGAATTCGGCCTGAAGCTGTCGAACACCTTCCCCGTCGACACCACGCGCGGAGAGCTCCCTGGAAATGAAATGTATATGTCCGGCCGCAGCCTGTTCCCGCTGACCATTGAGATGTGCAGCCGGATTTCCCGCCAGTTCAAGGGCAGACTTCGCATCAGCTTTGCCGGCGGCGCGGAGTATTTCAACTGTGACAAGCTGTTCGGCGCGGGCATCTGGCCGATCACTGTCGCAACGACCATCCTCAAGCCGGGCGGATACAACCGTCTGCATCAGATGGTGGAAAAGGTCGAGGGCATGCCGTACCGGGCGTTCTCCGGCACAGACACCGCTGCCATCGCCGCCATGAGCACCGCCTCGCACACCGATGTGCATCACCTCAAGCCCATCAAGCCCATCCCCGCTCGCAAGAGCAATGAGCAGGTGCCGCTGCTGGACTGCTTCACCGCACCCTGCAAGGGCGGCTGCCCCATCCATCAGGACATTCCCGAGTACATCGAGCTCTGCCGCAAGGGTCTGTATGCCCCGGCGCTGCGCCTGATTACAGAAAAGAACGCGCTGCCGTTCATCACCGGCACAATCTGCGCACACCGCTGCCAGAACAAGTGCTCACGCAACTTCTACGAAGAATCCGTCCAGATTCGCGACACCAAGCTGATTGCCGCCGAAAAGGGCTATGATGCCCTGATGTCCTCCATCAAAGCCCCCGCAAAGTGCCCCGGCAAGAAAGCCGCGATTGTCGGCGGCGGCCCGACCGGTATCGCCGCAGCCTATTTCCTTGGCCGCGCCGGAATTGAGACGACCATCTTTGAGCGCGAAGAAAAGCTCGGCGGCGTGCCGCGCTACGTCATCCCCGCGTTCCGTATCTCGGACGAAGCCATCGACAAGGATATCGCGCTCATGGAGCGCTACGGCGTCGAGGTCAAGTGCGGTCTACCTGCTCCGTCCGTCGAAGAGCTCAAGAAGCTCGGCTATACGCACATTCTGATCGCTACCGGCGCATGGCAGGCTGGCAAGCTCGACATC
>CAKTUT010000141.1 GCA_934621665.1 uncultured Oscillospiraceae bacterium
GAACGCAAGCGTTCCGCTGACGAAAAACAGCCGGTGTGTTTTCTGCCACAAAAAGCGCATGGCAAGCAGAAAATCGCCCATCATTCCGCACACAAGACCCCAAAAAACCATGACGGAAAATGTGCTTTCGCCTTTCAGGCGGACGTTGAACGCGCCAAGCATGACAAAGCACAGCGAAGCCAGCGTTTTGAACACAACGCTCTGGGCACTGCGGCGGCGGTAGGACTGCGCGATAAAAACGGTTTCCAGTATCGCACCGGCGGCGATGAGTAAAATCGGAAGCATAGGGTGCTCCTTTCACCTAAATCGGGAACGCTCTATACACATCTTAACATGAAGAAAAATAACTGTCAATCGGAGAGCGAATATGCAGCAATACTATTATCAGCAGCTTACCAAACCGCAGAAGAGCGTCTATGACGCGCTGCTTGCCGCCGTGTCGGCATTTGCGCCGTCGGTGCGTGTGCTGCACCTTTCACCTGAAGAAATGCGGGATGTATACTGTTTGCTGCGGCTGGATCACCCAGAAATTTTTTATCTGAAAGACTATTCGCTGCGCTTTTATCCCGGTGCGGACTATGCAGAGCTGCACCCGGTTTATCTGCTGGACAAGGGAAAGCTGCGCGAACAGCAGCAGGCGCTGAGCGCGCGCTGCGCGCGGCTTCTGCGTCCGGTAAAATCGGCGGACGAGGCGGAAAAGCTGGTGTTTATCCACCGGTTTATCACAAGCAGCGTGCGATACGATAAGCTGAAAAAGGAGTATTCGCACGAGATCGTCGGACCGCTGGTGCTGGGCGTGAGCGTGTGCGAGGGCATTGCAAAAACGGTCAAATACCTCTGCACAGAGCTCGGAATCGAGTGTATTGTCGTTTTGTGCGACAACGACCCCGAAAACGGCGTGCGCTACCGCCATACATGGAATCTGATTCGCACGGGCGGTCAGTGGCTGCACTATGACATGACGTTTGACTTGAGCCTTGGCAGCGACGGATGTGAACGCTTTGACTACTTTGGCCTTGGCGATCGGCAGATTTTCCGAGATCATCGGCCGCCCATCTACCCTGTACCGTCTGCGCCGGAGCACGACCGGTTCCATTACCGGCAAAAGGGATTGTCTTTTACCAAAGCAGAGGACGCGGACAAGCGCATCCGGCAGGCACTTCGCAAGCGACAGACGGATTTTGTGTTTCACTGGCGCGGCGGCGCGATGACGCGTGCGGTGACGGCGGAGCTTCTGACACTTGCGCAGAATGCTGCGCAGGAACGTGGAAAGTGCGTTGAGGCGGCGCTTAACGTGCCGCAGGCGGTGCTTGCGCTGCATTTTTCTGATGGTGCGGCAGAACCCGAGCTTGTGGAGCAGGATACGTCGGAGATTGAATAGGCAAAAACTGCGCATCCCATAAGCGGGATGCGCAGTGTGTTTGTTATCGTTCTGTGCCGACAAAGAAGATAGCAATCGTGCCAGGACCGGAGTGCGAGCCGATGACCGGGCCGACGTAGTTGATGAGGATATCCTTGACGCCGACGCGCTCACGGATGAGTGAGGCAGCATACTCAGCATCGTCGATGCAGTCGCCGTGGGAGATAAACACGGTCTGGTCGTGGATGTCAATGCCGGTTTCATTCATCTTGTCCACCAGCGCGGCAATGGAGGCCTTGCGGCCGCGCGCCTTGGAGACATTAACCAGCTTGCCGTTATTGTCGGTGTGCATGACGGGCTTAATCTGAAGCGCCGTTCCAAGCAGCGCCGTGGTTGCGGGGATGCGTCCGCCACGCTTAAGGAACATCAGATCATCTACCGTGAACCAGTGGCACACATGGAGCTTGGTGTGCTCAACAAAATCGGCCAGCTGCTCAAGCGTAAGTCCCTCGCGCTGCTTCTGCACGGCCAAATGGACAAGCAGACCCTGACCGAGAGAGGCGGCCAACGAGTCGATGCAGATAATCTTTCGCTCGGGATACCTTTCGCGCAGCTCGGCAGCGGCAATGCAGCTGGACTGATAGGTGGTGCTCAGACCCGAGGAGAAGCCAATGTACAGAATGTCCTCGCCTGCCTGCAGGACGGGTTCCATAACCTGCAGAAATTCCTCCGGATTGACGGCACTTGTGGTGGCGGGAATCCCGGCGCGCAGCTTTTCGTACAGTGAGTGGAAGCCGATTTCGCGGCCATCAAGCCAGTTTCGATATGTTTTTCCCTCAACTGTGACAGTCAGCGGGAGAACGGTTAATCCATAGGCGTCAGCCAGCTCCTGCGTCAGGTCGCAGGAGGAGTCCGTAATAATACGATAAGTGCTCATGTCGGACCTCCAATTTCCAAGTGTGGCTCTATTATAAACGATCAATGCGCAAAAATCTATAGTTTTTGACGAGAAAAGCGTCGCGCGTCAAGCGGTATTTGCCGTCTGGCTGACGGAGACGATAAAAATTGCGTGAATTTGCGTAATTATGAAATTTTGTGAAGGGGGTTAAACTGGCGGTAGAAATATGGTATGATATGAAAAAATCGGCAGCTGCCGAAATTTCACAGGAGCGAGAGATGTATGACAAAGCAGTCGAATGAAACAAACGCGCCGGTAAAAAGGCATGAGCGGACGATTTCCGCCGGTGCGCTGATTACGCTGATTGCGCTGGCGCTGCTGGCGATTGCGGCGCTGCTCTGGTTTACGGTGCTGCGCGGAATTGCCGACCGGCAGGTGTCAATTCCGGAAAAGCCAAAACTGGAGCAGGAGCTTCCTACAGCAGAACCCGAGATCATTACGGCAACTGACCCGCAGCCGGAGCAGACGCCCGAGGCGGATGACCAATCCAACAGTGAAGACGGTGAGCAGACGCAGGACAGCGAGACAACCGACACACCGGAAAACGGTGACGCTGAGGACGTGCTTCCGGTATTTACGGAAGCGCCTGCCGAGACAGAGCAGACGCAGACGCTGAATTTGCAGCTTTACAGTGAGAGTGCAATTCTGATTGATCTGGAGACGAATACGGTTATTTCGGAAAAAGAGCCGGACACGCGGATTTTTCCTGCGTCGATGACCAAGGTCATGACGGCGCTTGTCGCGTGTGAGCATATTGAAAACTGGGACGACACGTTCCATATGACGCAGTCGATTATCGACCCGCTGTATCTGGCTGACGCGACGCTGGCTGGCTTTGTGGATGGCGAGGATGTGAACATGCTGGATCTGGTCTATGGCACGATTCTGCCCTCCGGCGCGGAGGCAACCGAGGCACTGGCCATCACCATTGCGGGCTCAGAGGAAGCGTTCGCGGAGCTGATGAACGAAAAGGCAGTGGAGCTTGGTCTTGAGAATACGCATTTTGTGGACGCAAGTGGTCTGCATGACGAAAATCACTATACGACAGTCCGTGATATGAGCGTTATTCTGCGTGCGGCAATGCAAAATGAAATCTGCCGGCAGGTGCTCTCCACCGCAACGTACACAACCAAGCCAACCGAGCAGCATCCGGACGGATTGTCGATGTACAACAAGTTCCTTTCGCGTGTTGGCGTTGCAGATCAGAACGGCGCGGAGATTCAGGGCGCAAAGACCGGCTATACGACGCAGGCGATGAACTGCTGCGCAAGCTTTGGCCTTTCGCCGTCCGGCAGGCGGCTGCTGGCTGTAACGGCGCATGCATGGACAGGCGACTTCTGCATTGAGGATCATATCGCGCTGTACAGCACCTATAATGGGGAATGAGCGAGGCGCGCTGCAATGCGCTTGAAAGCTTGAAAAAGGGAGATAGATGAGGTGATTTTATGGCGTTTCAGCATCGCGTGCGACGGATTGCGATTGGACTGGCACTGATGCTTTTTGCGGTCTGTGCGGTTTTTCCGGGACTGTATGTCTATGCGTTTTTGCTGTTTGTGCCGGGGTTGTACCTGCTGCTCAGCGGCTGTCTGGATGAGTTTCCGGACGATGAGCCGGAGGAAGAGCCGCACAAGAAGCCGTTTTATGCGCGCCCATGGTTTTTGATTTTGATGACGCTGGTGATTACCGCGGCGGCAGTCGGCGCGGCGTATTTGCTTGTTCCAAAGCCAGCGCCTGCCAGCCGGGAGTCGGTCATCTCGGCGGTGACGGCGGCAAAAGACCCGGATACGTGGATTGCACAGGCGGACGCGCCAAGCGCGGAAACGAATGCCGGAACAGATTCGGCAGAGGGTCAGACGGAAATTGCACAGGACTATGTGCTGAACACAAGCTCAAAAAAGTTCCATTTGCCGGGTTGCGTTTCAGTTGACGAGATAAAGACGGAAAATCGTGAAGATGTGACGAAAACGAGAAGCGCAGTGATCGACATGGGTTATACGCCGTGTAAAAACTGTAATCCGTAATAAAAACAGGCGCTCATCGTAAGACGAGCGCCTCAGCTTGTCAAAAAAAGTATTTTTGACAAGCTCTCAAACGCGATCCCAGCGAAGCGGATCGCGTTTGAAAAAGGCTGCGTGCCGCTGCGCGCATAATTTGTGCGCGAATAGCGCACAAATTCCACACTTGCATCACGTAGTGTGTTTTGTCCGACGTACACGCCGCCGGACAAAACGAATTGATACTTTATTCCGCCGTGC
>CAKTUT010000142.1 GCA_934621665.1 uncultured Oscillospiraceae bacterium
CTCGTCTCATAATGATCTTCATATTAAAAACTTCCATTCCATGAATGAAAGTTTTTAATTGAATATCAGTATAAATCTGAAAATAGGCAAGCGCCCTTTCGTTCATCGAACGAAAGGGCGCCTTTGTGTATCAATCAAATTTCACAGCGCTCGGGGAAGTAGACGCTGACGGCTGTGCCGCGGCCCTCCTCACTTTTGAGCTCCAGCCGCGCACCGTGATACTGCGCGGCGTGCTTGACGATGGAAAGCCCAAGTCCCGTGCCGCCGAGCGCCTTGGAGTGGCTCTTGTCCACCCGGTAGAAGCGTTCAAATACGCGGTTCTGGTGCGCGTAAGGGATGCCGATGCCGGTGTCGCTGACGCACATCACAACGCCAGCGCCGCTTTCGGTGAAGCTGACGGTGACGCTGCCGCCGTCCTGATTATACTTGATGGCGTTGTCGCAGAGGTTATAGAGCATTTCATTCAGCAGCTGTTCTACGCCGCGCACACCGGTGTGAATGCCGGTCAGCTCCATGGTGATGCCGCGCTTTTGCGCAACCGGGCGCAGGCTTTCCAGCACACGCTCGGCAAGCGGCCAGAGCGCCACCGGCTGCATGACGAACGCCGGATCGCTTTCATCCAACCGCGAGAGCTTGATGATATCGTTGACTAGATCGAGAAGCCGGCGCGACTCGCGGTAGATATCGCCGGAAAACTCCTGAATTTTGTCCGGCGTGACAAGCCCGGCCTGCATTAGCTCCGCAAAGCCGCAGATAGAGGTCAGCGGCGTTTTCAGCTCATGCGAGACGTTGGCCGAAAATTCGCGCCGCAGTGCGTCGCGCTGCTCACGCTCGGTCACGTCCATCAAAAGCAGCACCGCGCCCACCGTCTGCTCACCGGAGCGGACAGCGCTGGCGATGATCTGCCATGTGGAGTTCTGGCGGCTGAGCAGAAGCTCGGCGCGCCCGCCGGAAAGCGCTGTGCCGATGGCCTGCATGACCTCAGGCTCGGGGTCAAGCTGCGGCAGATTCCCATTTTCCTGTCCGGGCGGGACGTGCAAAAGCTGCATGGCGCTGTGGTTGCCGGAAAGAATCGCGCCCTTGCTGTCCAGCAGCAGGAAGCCCTCGCGCATATTTTCGGTAATTGCGGTAAACTCCCGCTGGCGCAGACTGAGCTCCTCCATCTGGCGGCGGATGGTGCGCATCTGATCCTGCAAGCGCGCAATCAGCGGCTCAAGTTCCTGATATGCGTCAGACGCAGTGGGATCGTCCACGTTGATGGCGTTAATTGGGCGTGTAATCTGCTTTGCCAGACGGAACGCCATCACGCCGCATAGCATGACAACCAGAATGATGACCCATGCGATGGGAGCAAGCAGCACGCGCAGCATGGAAAAAAGCGGCGCTTGGGAGGAAGCCACACGCAAAATGTGATTGTCCGCCATTTTGCGTGCATAATAATAGGTGCGTCCGGATGCAGCGGAGGCGGCAACGCGCTTGCCAGTTCCGTTTGCAGCGGCCTGCGCGGCCTCCGGCGGGAGCGACGTGCCATCAGCCTCCGCAGCGCCTGGTGCGCTTTCGTATACAATCGTACCGTCGGGCGCAAAAATGGTGACGCTTTCGTTCTCGTCGGCAAGGCCGTCAAGGCACGATGCGCCCGACGCGTGTACCGCCGCAGACAAAACAGCCGTTTCCTCTGACAGCTGCTCAAACAGCTGCTCTTCAAAATTGCCGACCAACACGGCAGAAAACAGCAGGCTGCAAATCAGCAGGACAAAGATGCCGACCAGAAAGGAATTTCGAAAAATTTTCCCGGTCATTTGCTGCCCCCGATTTTATAACCCACGCCGCGGATGGTTTCGATCACGCTTCCAGCCTCGCCAAGCTTTACGCGCAGCGTGCGGATATGCACATCCAGCGTCCGGTTTTCGCGCTCACAGTCAAAGCCCCAGATTTTGTCCATCAGCGTGCCGCGTGTCAGGACAAGACCCTGATTTTCGGCAAGCAGGCAAAGAAGCTCAAATTCCTTGTGCGTCAGCTGAATGTTCTGACCGTTTACCTGAACGATATGGCGCTCGGGACACAGAAACAGCGCGCCGATATGGTATTCCGCCGGTGCGGCGGCGGCAGGCTCTACACGGCGGAGTACTGCGCGCACGCGCGCAACCAGCTCCATCATGCCAAACGGCTTTGACACAAAGTCGTCCGCGCCGTTGTCCAGCGCGATAACGCGGTCATATTCGGCGTTCTTGGCCGTCAGCATAATCACCGGCAGACGGCGCGTTGCGCCGGATTTGCGCAGCTTTTGCAGAACGCTCAGGCCGTCCTCCTCCGGCAGCATGATATCCAGCAGCACCAGCTCCGGCAGCTGCTCATCCATGGCACGCCAGAACTGCGACGGCAGCGCAAAGCCGCGCGCCTCATAGCCCTGACTTTGCAGGCCGTAGATGACAAGCTTGCGGATACTGTCGTCATCCTCCAGCAGATAAATCATTGCTGAACCACCTCGGTATCAAGCGTTTTCGGGCAAAAAAGCCCGAACTATAATCAGTTTACGCGAAAATTGAAGAAAAAGCAAGATTTAACATAGAATTAAGACAACCTTGCACAAATATTTAATCTTGGACAGATATGCTAGTTACATCAAAATGGGAGGGTTTGGATATATGAGCATCAGCAACGTGATTTCCCTGCTCAGCGGTGTTGCGCTCTTCCTGTTCGGCATGGCGCTGATGGGAGAGGGATTGAAAAAGGTCGCGGGCAACAAACTGGAGGTTGTGCTCTACCGGCTGACCAGCACGCCGCTCAAGGGCTTTCTGCTTGGCACGGGCGTAACGGCGGTGATCCAGTCCTCCTCTGCGACATCTGTTATGGTGGTCGGCTTCGTCAACTCCGGCATGATGAAGGTGCGGCAGGCCATCGGTATTGTTCTTGGTGCAATTCTGGGCACCAGCATTACCGGCTGGGTGCTCTGCCTGTCCGAGCTTGGCGGCGGCAGCAGCGGCGGCTGGGTGGAGCTGTTCTCCACGGCTACGCTGACGGGGATTATCTCGGTTGCCGGCATTGTGCTGCGGATGTTCTCCGGCAACCAGACCAAGCGTCATGTTGGCGATATCCTGCTGGGCTTTGCGGTTTTGATGTTCGGCATGAGCGCCATGAGCGACGCTGTTTCGCCGCTGCGCGAAAGCCCGGTGTTCATTCAGTTTATGGTGCACCTGTCAAATCCGCTGCTTGGCATTCTGTTTGGTATTGTGTTTACCAGCGTCATTCAGAGCGCCTCGGCAGCTGTTGGTATCCTGCAGGCGCTTGCGTCCACGGGCGTGATTGATTTTGGCATGGCATTTCCGGTAATCATGGGTATTGCTATCGGTGCGGCTGTACCGGTTCTCATCTCCGCTATCGGTGCAAATGTGGACGGTAAGCGCACGGCGCTTGTGTACCTTGTTGTCGAGACAGTGGGCGTGATTTTCTGGGCAGCGGTATTTTATATCGCGAATGCGGTGTTCCATTTTACGTTCCTCGACCAGACAATGAGCGCGGTCAGCATTGCGGCGCTCAATACGTTGTTCCGGCTGGTCAAGGTTCTGATTCTGATGCCGTTTATCGACGTGGTTGAGGCTGTGGTGGACTGGATGATCCCCGACAAGGGCAGCGATCGCAAGCAACCGGAGCTGATGCAGCTGGAAGAGCGCTTTCTCCAGCACCCGGCGCTGGCCATTGAGCAAAGCCGCATCTGCGTCAACGCCATGGCCGAGGAGGCGCGCGACAATCTGACAGAGGCCTTTAAACTGCGCGACACGTACTCTGACGCGGTATTTGAAGAGGTTGAACGGATGGAGGGCACGGTTGACCGGTATGAGGATATGATCGGTTCGTATCTGGTCAAGCTCACCGGCCGCGAGATGAGCGATGTGCAGAACGAGGAGGTTTCCAAGTTCCTGCATACGCTGTCTGACTTTGAACGAATCTCTGACCATGCGCTGAATATTGCGGAAAACGCGCGGGAAATTCATGAGAAAAATCTGGATTTCTCGCCGCAGGCCAGCAAGGAGCTTCATGTTATCGAATCGGCGGTCAAAGAGGTTGTGCACCTTGCGGTTGAGTCATTTGTCCGCAACGACGTGGACATGGCCAAGCGCGTTGAGCCGCTGGAGGAGCTGATTGATGATCTGTGCGACGAGATCAAGCTGCACCACGTTGACCGCCTTCAGCACGGCCTGTGCACCATCCAGCTCGGCTTTGTGTTTAACGACCTGCTGACCAACTATGAACGCGTGGCCGATCACTGCTCCAACATCGCCGTTGCGATGATCGAGCTGGAATCTGATCTGTTTGATACACACGAGTACCTCAAGAGCGTCAAGGAGCTCAAGACCGGGGCATTTGCGCGGCAGTATGAGGAATACAGCAAGGTATTCTATCTGGACGACGAGGAAACAGAAAACGCATAAAAAAAGCTCCTGCTCCGTCTGCGGAGCAGGAGCTTAGTCTGTCGAAAACCTCGTAGAGTTCCGCCGCGCACGGCGGAATAAAGTATCAATTCGTTTTGTCCGGCGGCGTGTACGTCGGACA
>CAKTUT010000143.1 GCA_934621665.1 uncultured Oscillospiraceae bacterium
GCTTTACGTCTGCGACCAGTTGGATGCGGGTGTGGTTACGCTCAGCGACGATCAGATGCAGATGCTTTCTGACGCGAAGGTGCAGATGATGAGTGCGAAGAACCAGCTTCAGGGTGAGGACTACAGCCGTATGCTGCTGTATCTGAATCTGCCGGTCAGCGGCGATGAGACATATGCCTTTACCGACAAGATTCTGGAAATTGCGCAGAAATACTATCCGGATCAAAAAGTCTATCTGGCAGGCGACTCCACAAACGAATACGACTTTGAAAAGTCGTTTGCAGTTGACAATATGGTTGTCAGCATCGTGTCGGTGCTTATCGTTTTGACGGTGTTGCTGTTCACGTTCAACTCTGCCGGTATGCCGATTCTGCTGATTCTTGTCATTCAGGGCAGTATCTGGATCAACTTCTCTATTCCGACGTTTACGGGCAAGTATCTGTTCTTCCTTGGCTATCTGATTGTCAGCTCCATCCAGATGGGCGCAAACATTGACTATGCGATTGTCATTGCCAGCCGTTATCAGGAGCTGAAAACAAAGATGGATCATCGGACGGCCATTGTCGAGACCATGAACTTTGCGTTCCCAACAATTATTACCTCTGGTGCAATCATGTCGATCTCCGGCTTCCTGATCGGCAGTATGACGTCTGAGCCGGTTATCGCCGGTATCGGCGAAAGCCTTGGCCGCGGCACGGTGATCTCCATCATTCTGGTAATGTTTGTCCTGCCGCAGATTCTGCTGATCGGCAGCGGCGTGATTGACCGCACCTCGTTCTCTGTACCGTCTGTATCGGTCGGTGAGCACAGGACGGCAAGCGGCCGCGTGCTGATCAACGGTATGGTGCATGGTCACATCGACGGCACGGTGCGCGGGATGCTGCGCGGCGTGGTTGAGGGCAATGTAGACCTCAATGTCATCTCCGGTACAGCCGGAGGAGAGGAGGGCGAACGTGATGAAACGTAAACACTTCACTCAGTTTTTAAGCGGTGTGCTGGCGCTGCTGCTTCTGGTCTGCATGGCGCTTCCGGCCTACGCCGACGAAACGGACACATCTGCAGATTCGGTGGATGAAGCTACTGCTAAGCCGGCAGAAACGGAAAAAGCAGCAGAAGAAGCGCCGGATGAAGCCATAGAGCTTATCATGATTGAAACAGCGGACGATCTAATTGCGCTTGCACAGAACTGCTCGCTTGATACGTGGTCGCAGAATAAGCGTGTTGTGCTTGCGGCGGATCTGACGCTGGAGGGTGAGTTTACACCAATTCCCACCTTTGGCGGTGAATTCGACGGCAGCGGACACACCATCAGCGGCCTGCACATTACGCAAAGCGGCTCGCCGGTCGGTCTGTTCGCAAGCATTCAGGAGAGCGGCCGTATCCACGATCTGAAAGTAGAGGGCACGGTTCAGCCGAGCGGCGAGAACCTTTCCATTGGCGGCATTGCCGGTGAAAACAGCGGCCGTATTGAACGCTGCACCTTTACCGGCAGTATCTCCGGTGACCGAAACGTCGGCGGCATTGCAGGCAAAAATACGGCAACCGGCGTGATCACCGCCTGCGCAACCAGCGGCGCGCTGTTCGGTGAAAATATGACCGGCGGCATCGTGGGTTATAACCTTGGCCTGATTGAGGGCTGCCGCAACAATTTGTTTGTCAACATTGAAAGCACCGACCCGGCAATCGACCTTAGTAAGGTGGATTTGACGTTTTCACTTGATCTGACCCAGCTGTCACAGTTCAACACCGGCAATGTCGCAACTGACACCGGCGGCATCGCCGGATACTCCTCCGGTACGATTCGCAGTAGTGAAAATCAAGCTTCGATCGGCTATCAGCACATCGGCTATAACGCCGGCGGTATTGCGGGGCGAAGCTGCGGCCAGATTTATGACTGCACCAACACCGGCAGCGTCTGCGGCCGTAAGGATGTGGGCGGCATTGTCGGCCAGATGGAGCCGTATATCTCAATGCAGCTGAGTGAAACCAGCGTGGGCAAGCTGGAAAAGCAGCTCGATGAGCTCAACAAGCTTGTTGATGCGGCTGCTACACACGCCGAGAGCGGCTCGGACGATATCACCTCGCGTCTGAACAGCATTTCCGGCGCGGTTGACAACGCAGCTGGCGCGGTAAATGACATCAAGCTGACAGCGGGTATTGATACGATTGTGACCGGTGAGGGACGTCACGACTCCAACACCGATCTGACCGGCGATCTCACACCGGTGATTGACGACAGCGACAGCGGCGTTCATATTTCAAAAGATCCAGACTCCGGAGAGGTGAATGTTGATGTTGCTCTGCCGGATGTAAGCCTTGACGCAAGCGGCAACATTGACCACACCGGCATTGCGTCCGGCGTCGTAAACGGCAACACGCAGATTGTGGCCGCGCCGGATCTCGGCGGTCTTACCTCGGCGGTCAGCTCCATTAGTGGACAGCTGTCGATGCTCAATGGCGCCGTCACCGGCACAGTCGGTACGGTTGCCGACGATGTGCGCAAGATCAATGACAAGTTCGGCGAGGTCTCGCAGACAATTTTTGACGCGGTGAATGAGGCACAGAACGGCATTTCTGATGTGATCACCGATACCTCGGCGACGGATGTGGAAAGCATCACGTTCGGTAAGATTTCCAGCTGCGAAAACGAGGGAATCATCTACGGCGATATCAACACCGGCGGCGTTGCAGGCTCAATGGCCATTGAGTATGAGCTTGACCCGGAGGACGATGTAACGCAGTCGCTTTCCAGCGAATACCGCCGCCAGTATGAGTATAAGGCGGTTATCCTGCGCTGCACCAACGGTGGCGAGGTCACGAGCAAGCGCACCTATGCCGGCGGCATCTGCGGACGGATGGATCTTGGCCTGATTTCGCGTTGCGAAGGCTATGGTAGGGTTACAAGCGAAGACGGCAGCTATGTCGGCGGCATTGCTGGCGTCACGGCTGCGACTGTGCGCGAATGCTTTGCCAAAACCACGCTCAGCGGTCAGAAATATGTCGGCGGCATTGTCGGAAGCGGTGTGTCGGAAACGCTCAGCGGCGACGGCAGCACCGTAGCCGGATGCTATGCACTGGTGGAAATCAACGACTGCACCCAGTATTCCGGCGCAATTTCCGGCGCTGAGGCAGGTACATTCCTTGAAAACTACTATGTGGCAAGCGACGAAGCGCTTGCCGGCATGAACCGGCAGAGCTTTGCCGGACGTGCAGAGCCAATTACGTTTGAGCAGCTTCTCGATATGCCGGGACTCCCGCAGCAGATGCAAACGTTTACGCTTCGCTTTGTAGTGGACGGCGAGACGGTATTTTCGTCCAGCTTTGACTACGGTGCGTCGTTTGATGACGACACGTTCCCATCCATCCCGAAAAAGGATGGCTATCTTGCCGCGTGGGATCGTGACGAGCTGCAAAACCTATGCTTTGATACGACCGTCACGGCGGTTTATACGCAGTATACGCCCGCACTCAGCTCCATTGACGTGCGAGAGGACGGCAGAGCCGTGATGCTGGCGGGCGGCGACTACAGTGAGGACGACACGCTGAGCATTGCCTCCGAGGCGATGACGCCCGGCGCGTTCCACGTGCAAAGCGGCACGCTTGGAAATCATCTTTCGGCTTATCTGAAAACGTTTGGCACAAGCGCATTTTCGCTGATTACGGCAAACTGGGATATGGTAGAGCAGTGGCGGATTACCGTTCCGGTCGGTGAGAGCAGCGAACACACCATCCGCTATTTGCCGCCAGACGGGCAGACGAAAAACCTGCGCGTCTATACACGAGGCACAGCCGGCTGGGAAAAGGCAGACTGCGAAATGATCGGCAGCTACCTGGTCTTTTCCGTTGACGCGGGCGAGACAGAAATCGCCATCCTGCGAACCTTTGCCGTCTGGTGGCTTTGGGCAGCGCTTGCGGCGCTGATTGCAGCAATTGTGGTATTGTGCATCCACTTTATCCGCAAAGCCGCAAAGCGCGCCCGCGCGCGCCGCAAGGCGGAAATCCTTGCAGCGGTCGGCGGACCGGAGCTTGCGGAAGAAGATCTGGCACACATTGACCTGACAGCCGCAGAAACTGCGGCAGATAATTCGCCAGATGCCGCCGCAGCGGCAGCAGACGATGCACACACCGCAAAAAGCGGGGAGGACGCGGGGCTGCTTGCGCGCGCCGAGCTTGCCGAGTCGCGGCTTGCGCAGGCCGAAGAGGAACTGCGCGCGCTGCGTGAGCAGGGAAGTGCGCCTGCTGCGCCAAAGTCAAAGAAAAAGTTTAAGTGGTGGATTCCAGTTGTGATCGCGGCTGTGCTGGCTGCTGGCGCGGCAGCGTTCTTCCTGGTGCGCGGGGGCGTGGCTGACGAACTGGAGGCATATTGTCTGCTGCACAATCTGGATGAAAAGCAGCAGCTTTCCATGACGCTTTCCGTCTCAGCGGAACTTGGCGGCATGGAGATTGACACCACAGCAGACATCCAGCGTACAAAGCTTGACAATACACGCGTAACGGTTGTCCAGCGCGACGGA
>CAKTUT010000144.1 GCA_934621665.1 uncultured Oscillospiraceae bacterium
ATGTGCCGTCCGCGCCCAGCGTCCGGCTGAATTGACTTCCGGTATACTTTTCATAATACGCGTAGTTTTCTACGTATTCCTCCGCCGTCAGCGCGCCGCGGTTCGGCGGCAGCTGCTGTGCCAGCACCAGCGTCACAATCAGGAAAAAGCATCCCGCTGCCGCGCCGATCAGCCCCAGCCAGCGCTGCCACGTGTTTTTCCGCGCCGTGATCACAAAGCCCTCGTCCCACGGCTGCTCCTCGCCGTCGGCGCTTCTGGCATAGCTCTTATACAGACGGTACAGGCTGAAAAACGGGATTCCGATTCCCTCGCCGTACCAGAGCATCTCCCAAAAGCGTGTCCAGCCGTCGTGGATGCCCGGCCGCGTGCCGTCCTCCGTTTCCATATGCAGTCCCATGATTGCCTTGCCCGGCGTCGTTCCGAACCAGTGCAGCAGCAGCGGCTCTGTGAGCATCTGAACGGCAAAGCTCCCCAGCTGCAGCAGGATTCCTCTGCCATCGCGGAGCACCTGCGTCAGCATCACGCCTAATGCTGCCAAAAGTGCGGAAAACGCCGCCATACAGATCATTCCATCCAGCCATCGCGCAAAATACCGACGCCACGGACATCTCGGCGCGGCGTCACGGTCGTCCGGCGGACAGGACAGTACCGGCGTGTGCATTGCTTCTTCCAGACGGTCAAGATAGCGCTGCGCGTCCAGCGTCTGATACGTTGCGCGGTCGCTTCGTATCTCGCGGCACACCGCGCCCGCGGCCGCGGCGTTCTGCTGCTCACGCTCCAGCCGTTCCAGCTGCTCGCGCAGCGTGTCGTCCAGCTCACGCGCACCGCGCACCAGCGCGCCGATCTCATCCAGTCCCACGTGCAGGCTTCGCAGAAGCCGAATGCGCAGCAGCGTCTGAACATTCTCCTCCGTATACTCCCGATAGCCGTTTTCCCGCCGCTCAGGTGAAATCAGCCCCTCGCGCTCATAAAAGCGAATGTTGGCGCGCTCCATACCGCATCGCTGCTCCACGTCCCGGATGGTCATAATGCTTCCTCCTCGGTCGTTTTTGTTGCTTCTGACCTAAGTATACAGTATAAACCTGCTTTACAGTCAAGCGTTTCCCGTATTTTTTCAGAATTTTTACGATTCTTCCCGTTCTTCCGTCTCTTGCGCCGCCTGTCCGCTTGTGCTAAAATCAGAACAGAAACCAGACTGCCATTCGGGAGGGTATCTGCATATGTACACAAAAAAAGCGAAATCTACCAAGAAAAAGATTGTTTCCGCCGCCTGGAAGCTGTTTTATGAACAGGGATACGACAATACCACGGTAGACGATATTGTAGAAGAATCCGAGACTTCCAAGGGTTCATTCTATCACTACTTTGAGGGCAAGGACGCGCTGCTCAGCTCACTTTCGTTCCTGTTCGACGAAAAATATGAGGAACTCATGCCAACCATCGACCCCAAAATGCACAGCATCGACAAGCTGCTCTATCTCAACCGAGAGCTGTTCAGCATGATTGAGAACACCGTCTCGCTGGAGCTTCTGGCGCGGCTGTTCTCCACGCAGCTCATCACCAAGGGCGAGCGCTATCTGCTTGACCTTGACCGCACATATTACCGCGTCCTGCGTCAGATCATTCAAGAAGGGCTCTCTAAGGGCGAAATCCGCAGCGACACCACCGTCAGTGAGCTTTCCAAGCTCTACGCGCTGTGTGAGCGAGGGTTGATGTATGACTGGTGTATCTGCGGCGGCAACTACTCTCTGCGCGCTTATTCCGCCAGCGTTCTGCCGCGCATTCTGGACTCCTACCGCAATTAATTTTTTGTTTTTAATTTTGTATGATATTTAGTCTGAAATACAGTCTATTTATTTTTTATTGAAATAACTTGATTTTTTATTATATTACAGAACGTGGTATGGAATCTATTCCATACCACGTTCTGTGTTGCAGTCTATTTTTTGATATGATATTATCTGGCCATGTTCAAGAGAAAGAAGCGTGTTGTTTATGAATTCTGAGGTTTTGGCATTTGTTCTGTACTTTATTTTAATGCTTGCCATCGGCGTATTTTTCTTTTTCCGCGGAAAGGGCGCGGGTGAAAAGGAATACTTCCTCGGCGGCCGCCATATGGGTCCGTGGGTCACGGCCATGTCGGCACAGGCCTCCGATATGTCTGCGTGGCTGCTGATGGGTCTGCCCGGAAGCATTCTGGCGTTTGGCTTCGGCAAAATCTGGATCGGCATCGGCCTTGCCATTGGCACATCGGCCAACTGGATTCTCGTTGCGCGGCGGCTGCGCCGCTTCTCTGAGGCCGCCAACGACTCCATTACGCTTCCGCAGTACCTGTCCAACCGCTTCAAGGCCAAGAGCCTGACGCTTCAGGTCATCTGCGCGATCATCTTCCTTGTCTGCTTCACGATCTATGTCGCCTCCGCCTTTGTCGCGGGCGCTACGGTGTTCACCACCATCTTCCCCACGCTGAATAATCAGGCCGCGATGCTCATCTTTGCGCTGATTATCATCATCTATACATTCCTTGGCGGCTATAAGGCCGTCTGCTGGACAGACTTTTTCCAGGGTCTTTTGATGCTGGCCGCCGTACTGGCCATTCCCATCGTAATTGTCACCACCAAAACGCTTGATACCAGTCTGCTTGCCAAGGTCTATACCGGCAGCGACGGCACGGTCTACGCGTTCGGCGAAAACCTCTTCTCGTCCAGCTGGCAGGACATTGCCTCCGGCCTTGCATGGGGTCTCGGCTACTTTGGCATGCCGCACATCCTCGTGCGCTTCATGTCGATTGAAAAGCCCTCCATGGTCAAAAAGAGCGCCACCGTCGCCATCATCTGGGTCATTCTCTCGCTCGGTTCGGTATGCCTAATCTCCTACTTTGGCCGGATGCTGGTCGCCGACGAGCTGCTTCCCAACGGGATGCAGAAAATGGTCTTTATTACGCTGGCACGCAAGCTCTTCCCGGCGTTTATCGCGGGTGTGCTGCTGGCCGCCATCATCGCCGCATCCATGTCTACCGCCGACAGCCAGCTGCTGGTCGCATCCAGCTCGTTTACCTCTGATATCTACCGTCCCATCTTCCGTAAAAATGCAAGCGACAAGGAAATTCTGTGGGTTGGCCGTCTGGTCGTGCTGGTCGTATCGGTCGTCGCATTCCTGATCGCGTCCAGCAAGGGCGAGGGCGCGCAGGCCATCATGAACATGGTGGAAAACGCCTGGGGCGGCTTTGGCTCGGCGTTCGGCCCGGTCGTTATTCTGTCGCTGTTCTGGCGGCGCATGACCTATAAGGGCGCAATCGCCGGTGTGGTCGGCGGCGCGCTGGTCGATGTGCTGTGGTACGTGTTCCTGTCCGCCTCCACAGGCGTGTATGAGCTGCTGCCCGGATTTGCCGCCGGTATGCTGTTTGCCATTGCGGCAACGCTTCTGGACAAAGCACCCGCTGCGGACGTCACCGACATTTTTGACCGCGCCGCCGCGCCGGAAACAAACGTCTGAGCTTTCTCTCAGGAATTCACCGTTTCCCAGAGAAAACGCCGGAATGTGTAAAGCATTCCGGCGTTTTTGCGCAGATTGCACAAATTCACCCACTGGTTTCTCTGCGGTTGTTCACAATTTAGACACGCAAAACGTGGCGTCGTATGGTAGAATGAAGTTACCGGTCAGGACGTATTCCGCTCCGTGCACCGGCGCAAGCGTCGTCTGACGCAAAGGAGGATGCAAATGAACATTCTTTTTTTCCTGACGCCAAAGGCAATGTGCTCCTATGTAGAAGCCGATGACACCATCCGTCAGGCCATGGAACGCATGGAAAATTCCGGCTATACCGCGCTTCCCATTCTGGATAAGGACGGCAGCTACTGCGGCGTTCTGACCGAGGGCGATCTGCTCTGGGCCCTCAAGCGGATGTGCGTCATGGATCTTCGCCAGACTGAGGAGCATGGCATCTGCGAAATCACCCACCGCCGCGCCATCCAGCCCGTCAAGGTCAACACGCGCGTAGAGGATCTGCTTTCCGTCGCCGCCGAGCAGAACTTTGTTCCCGTCATTGACGACAAGAACGCATTTATCGGCATCGTTACCAGAAGCCGGATTTTAAAATACTGTCAGGAAACGTATTTTAAGAATAGATGTCTTGATGCAGTCTAATCCAGCTTTTTCCAATGTGGAAACATCAATCAGCGCGCTTGTGCACGGAATTGTTTTGAACGCCCTATATAGATTTCGATATCGCTCGTAGGGGCGGACGTCTCTGTCCGCCCCTTTAAAAAATTGAAACGCACCTGCGTTTTGCCGTAAAATTTCCGGCGAATACGCAGGTGCGTTATGTTTTTCTCGGCAGTCGATTCACTCACGTTCTTGCGTGACAGCAACTCCCATTGGGAGATTTGTCACCATACAGGCGGCGCTGTAGTCTAGTTCTGTAGAGAGC
>CAKTUT010000145.1 GCA_934621665.1 uncultured Oscillospiraceae bacterium
CGATACGCCCTGGCCAAGCGAACCGGTAGACATGTCGATACCGGGGGTCTTGTTCTTGTCAGCGTGGCTGGGAAGCCGCGTGCCAAGTTCATTGATCGTCAGCAGCTCTTCGCGCGGAAAGAAGCCCTCAATTGCAAGTGCCGCATACAACACCGGGCCGCAATGCCCCTTGGACAAGACCAGATAGTCACGGCCATCCCACTTGGGATTCTTGGGATCGTACTTCATCTGCTTGCCATACAGCACAGCCAGTGCGTCGGCAATTGACAGTGAGCCGCCGACATGGCCAAAGCCGTGCTTATACATCATATTGAGCGACTCGATTCGAATCTCGAGCGCCAGTTTTTTCAGTTCGTTCAAAGCCATATTCTCCTATCCCTGTTCTTTCAGAAATTCCGCAACCGACGCCGCAATGCCCGCCGCGTCCAGTCCGCAGTAGTGAATCAGATCGGCGTTCTGTCCGGCGTAGACATACTCCATCGGTACGCCAAGCCGCTTGACGCGAGCAGGCGCAGACTCGGCGCAATACTCTGCCACAGCGCTGCCAAGGCCGCCGTTTACAAAGTGCTCCTCCACCGTGATGACCTTGCCGGTTGCTGCCGCTTTCTTGACAAGCTCCGTGTCCAGCGGGAAAACCGTGGGCATGGCGATGACCGTCAGGTCAAGTCCCTGTGCCGTCAGCTGCTCAACTGCGTCGAGAACGTTCGAGAGGATTTCGCCGGTCACAATGATCGCGCCGTCCTTACCCTCGCGGATGAGCTTACCCTTGCCGATTTCAAATTCTTCGTCATCAAAGATCTTTGCAATCGGTGCAGTGCGCACACGCAGATAGACAGGCCCGTGATAGCGCAGCATCGCGCGCATTGCGCCGCGCAGCTGGCTTGCGTCACATGGCGCCAGCACCGGAACTTCCGGAATCAGGCGCACAAGCGCCATATCCTCAAGGCCGAAGTGCGTCGGTCCGAGATCCGCGTAGTTAAAGCCGCAGTTTCTGCCGATCACCTTGACATTCTGGTGCATATAGCCCAAATCAATCTTGAACATTTCAAACGGACGCGCCGTTGCAAATGGGGCTGGCGCGCAGAACACCGGCGTTTTTCCGGTGGTGGCAAGGCCGGACGAGACGCTCATCGCGCCCTGCTCCATGATGCCGCACTCATAATAACGATCCGGATGCGCCTTGATAAACGGCCCCATACCGGTTCTGGGCGCGCTGTCGGTGGAGATAACGCAGATGGTGCTGTCCTTTTCCGCTTCCTCCGCCGTAACCTCGCCAATGATTGCCTTGGCGTCCATCATTTCGTATTTCATGCGTTCACCTCCGCAAGTGCCTTGTCAAGCTCTGCCATGGCCTCCTGATAGTCAGCCTCGTTATAAGCCCAGTGGTGGCAGCTGGCTTTGCCCGCTACCTTGGAGAAGCCGCAGCCCTTGAGCGTATTGGCTACGATCACACTGGGCTTGCCCTTTTCAAACGGCACGGAATCCAAAGCCTCGACGATCTGTCCCATGTCGTTGCCGTCAATAACGCGCGTTGCCCAGCCGAAGCCCGCAAAATGCTCCGCAACCGGCTCAAAACTCATAACATCCTTGGTATTGCCGCTGATTTGCAGTCCGTTGTGGTCAACGATCACGCACAGGTTGTCAAGGCCATAGTGCGCTGCAACCGCCGCGCCCTCCCAGTTTGAACCCTCGGCCAGCTCACCGTCGCCCGTAATCACAAACACACGGGACGGAAGCTTGTCCTGGCGCTTACCCAGCGCCATGCCACAGCCAAGCAGGATTCCGTGGCCAAGTGAACCGGTGTTCGCCTCAACACCCGGCAGCAGATGCATGCACGGATGTCCGGCAATGATGCTCTTGAACGAGCCGAATGTGTCGAGCACCGAACGGTCAAAATAGCCCATTTCGGCCATGATGGCATACTGTGCCATCGCCTTGTGGCCGGCCGACAACAGGAAAATATCGCGGTCAGCCATTTTGGGGTTCTTCGGATCGACGTGCATCGTGTGGAAATAGAGCGCGGTTACAATATCCATGCAGGAGAACGCAGGGCCAAGATGGCCGCCGCCTTCTGCCTTGATCATACGCAGGACGTTTTTACGTCCCTGTATTGCGTGCGCCCGAAGTTCTCTTAAATCATTTACAGCCATATTGTACCTCTGCAATCTCCGCTGTGCTTATTTAAACTGCTCGTCTTCAAACTCGGCGAAGCTCTTTGCGCCGTTCTTGATGCGCTCTACGCGGAATTCCGGCAGGCCCTGACCCCATTCGGTGGAGAGAAATACGTCGATCATTTCGTTTGCCATGCGAAGCGAGGTCGTCGTTGCACCAAGCGCAATGATGTTGGCGTTATTGACGATGCGGCTGTCGCGCGCAATGTAATAGTTGTCGCAGAACGCGCAGCGCGCGCCCTTATTCTTGTTGGTAGCCATGCTGATGCCAACGCCAGTGCCGCACATGACAACACCGAAATCGGCGCGGCCGGAGGTGACCTCCTGCGCAACGTTTCTGCCGACGTACATATAGGGGACGGCATTGTCCATATCCTGCGTACCAACGTCGATCACTTCGTGACCGAGTTCAACCAGGTGCTTCTTAACGCCCTCTCTGAGTTCCCATCCGCCGGGATCGACACCAAATGCAATTTTCATGATCTATTCCTCCTAAAATTATAATCTTTCATTGTACATTTCCGCAATCATTGCCGCGTCAACCGGGCAAAGCGCTTTGGTCAGCAGACGCTGCTTCGTTTCTACAATATTCTTGGTAAACGGCTCAATGTCCTCTGCCGTCATACCGACCTCGGTCATGGTGCGCAGGTGCATGATGCTGTCAAGCATCTGCTCCAGCTCGGCGAGTACCTTGTCGTCCGCACCGGTAAAGCCCGCTTTTTGTACGCAGCCTGCTATGATAGCCTTGAGTTCCTTAAAGCGTGGCTGCTCGGGGCAGATGCGGTCATAGAGCCTGAGCACCGGCAGCAGGAACTGGTACACTGACTCGCCGTGCGCCATGTGGAATTTTTCCGCCGGCGGATAGGCCATAGCGTGCACAAGGTTTGCACCGTTGGCTGTCAGCGCCATGTTGCCCATGCAGCTTGCAATCAGGAACTTGCGGCACAGCGGTACGCGCGCGTCCGCGCCGTTTTTATAAAGTACCGCGTGGCACTCAAGGTTTGTGCGAATGGCGCTTGCCGCGATGGCAAGGCCAAATTCATTCACCACGTCCTCGGAATACAGATACGCCTCCACCGCGTGACTCAGCGCGTCCATCGACGACAGGAAGAAAATCTTGAACGGCAGCTTCTCAATCAGCTCAGGAATCAGCACTGCGTGATTGACGCCCGCGCCGACAATTGCGGACTTCAGTCCGTCGGCTTTCATCAGATAGATGCCGCCGGAGGAAATCTCCGCGCCCGTGCCGCAGGTGGTGGGGATGTTGATCAGCTCGTGCGAGGCGGTATTGGGTGCAGCCTTGCCAAGCAGATGAACCAGTGGGTACGCGCCGTCAATAACGAGCGCCTTTGCCGTATCCATAACGCTGCCGCCGCCGATGGCGATCATGCGGCGATAGCTGCGCGCGCTCAGCGCCAGCAGCATCCGGTCGATGGCCTCCTCAGAGGGCTCGCCGGTCTCATAATCATCGCGTACCATGATCTGGCACGGCAGATTCATCGGCGAAACATAATTGTCAAAGATGATCTTTTCCGTAAAGATCAGATCCTGCGCGTCCAGCTTGAATTCATCTGCAAACGCGCGAACCGTCTGGAAAAAGTGGATATCGGGATTTACGCCAAACAGCCGCATTCTTATGCCTCCTCTTCGTCATCCAGCGAGATGACGCACTTGACACAGTTCTCCTTGTCGTCCAGCGCCGTGCAGAACGCCTGCGCCGACTGGCTGAACGGATACTCATTCGTTACAATATCCATCGCGTTCAGCCGCCCGGTAGAGATGGCCTGAATGGCGACGGGATAGGTGTTGTTATAGCGGAACACCGCGCGAACCTCGGCTTCCTTTTTATAAAGGTTGCGGAAGCTGAACGGCACTTCTTTCAGAATATTGCCAACCATGACGATCGTGCCGCCGCGCTTGACAATATGGCTGGTCTGCTCGGCGGTAACGGCAGCGCCAGCGGTCTCAAAGACCACATCCGTGCCCACGCCGTCGGTCAGGCGCATAATCTCGTCAATCGCGTTTTTCTCGCGGGAGTTAATGACGTCGGTCGCGCCGATTTCCAGTGCCTTTTTCAGATGGCTTTCAAACAGATCGCACACGATAATCCGCGATGCTCCCCATGCCTTGGCAGCCAGCAGCGTGCACATACCAATGCAGCCGCCACCAAGGATTGTCACCGTCTTGCCAACGCTCACGCGTCCGCGC
>CAKTUT010000146.1 GCA_934621665.1 uncultured Oscillospiraceae bacterium
ACGGCGGAATAAAGTATCAATTCGTTTTGTCCGGCGGCGTGTACGTCGGACAAAACACACTACGTGCCGCAAGTGTGAAATTTGTGCGCAATTCGCGCACAAATTATGCGCGCAGCGGCACGCAACCTTTTTCAAACGCGAACCCAGCGAAGCGGATCGCGTTTGAGAGCTTGTCAAAATACTTTTTTGACAAGCTCCAAAATCCCGGTGCAAAAGCACCGGGATTTTTATGTATATAAGCGTTATGCCTTTGGATGATACTTATTATAAACGGCTTTCAGATTTTGCTTGACCAGCTGCGCATATACCTGCGTGGAGGAAATGTCGCTGTGGCCGAGCATCTCCTGAATGGAGCGCAGATCAGCACCATTTTCCAGCAAGTGTGCCGCAAAGCTGTGACGCAGCGTATGCGGCGTAATGTCTTTGTCGATCTGCGCTTTTTCCTGATAGGACTTGATGATCTTCCAGAAGCCCTGACGCGACATTCGCTCACCGGAGACGTTAACAAACAGCGACTGCTCGGCTGGGTTTGCAATCATTTTCGGCCGCACGTCCTCCATGTAATCGCGCAGCATCTGCTGTGCCTCGGGATAGACAGGGATGATGCGAACCTTGCCGCTCCCCTCGCAGCGGATAAAGCCGCCCGGGAGATTGACATCATCCATGTTGAGGTTGATCAGCTCACTCACACGGATGCCGGTTGCGTAGAGCACCTCCAACATTGCTTTATCGCGGCAGCCTTTCATATCAGATGCTTTTGGCTGCGCCAGCAGGAGCTCAACCTCCTTGCCACTGAGAATCTGCGGCAGCTTTTTTTCGGCCTTTTCCAGTTTGATGTTGCGAACCGGTGTCTCGTCGATCTCGTCCTCGCTCAGCGCGAACAAGTACAGGCTCTTGAGCGAGGCAAGGCATCTGGACACGGTGGCGGGAGACTTCCCATGGTCGTGCAGCCACTGCATATAGTCGGAAACGGTCTCCTGCGCGGCATCCAGCACCTCAATGCCGATCTGGCCAAGATATGACGCGTACTGGTGAATATCCCGCAGATAGGAAGCCACGGTGTTATTCGACGCGTGTTTGACATGGACGAGGTAATCCTCGTATCGGGTGATGATGTCGGTCATAGGAGAATCCTTTCCGGTGCGCATGCCGCACAGAAATTGCCCGCTGCGAAAACGGGCACAGGATATGGGACGGATTTTTAAAATGCAGGAAAATATCCACAAGATGTCGTGCCGCAGTGCGCAGGCAGAGCGGCTCAGCAGAAATTCGAACAGCCCTTTTCAAAATTCCGGCGGAAAAGAAAGAGAAAACCGGCAGCAGCCGGAAAATTATTTCTACCATTCCGCAATCAGGAAGTGTTGTTAATATAGCGCAAAACTGCTCTGATTTCAAGGAAAAATCGAATATCTGAAATTTTTTGTTAATTATGACAAGATGTTATGTAAATGGTTTTATGTCAATTTAGAAACTACAAAGACACGCCAGATACGCTATGCTGGGCGAAATACACCAGATGTGGTGCTGCATAGACGCATGATTCCGCAAATATTGGTTTTGCAAGAAAACTTGCATAAATACCGAATGTGTAAATAGTATTTACCTTTTCTGCAATTGAAAGATTTCCATCAGCGACACTTTGCACCGGACTTCTTACCCTTGCATCCCGACAGCATCCACGCACCCAATCCGGCAATCAAAGCAGCCAGCGTGATCCGTCCGATTCCGACTGGTGGCGTATCGACAAACATGAGATTTCCCAGCAGCGAAAGCAGAACGCAGCCGGCGCATACCGCTCCGGCATATACCAGCTTCTTCCCTTTTGTGCCGTGCAGCGCCACGCGCACACCTGTAAATACGCCGATTGCGCAGATTACCGCTGTAGCTGTGTTTACACTCGCAACCGGCAGCGTGCCGCCGATTACCAGTGCCGCGCACAATGCTGTAATTGCGGTCATGACAACGAGCGCCACTGCGACGGACAGCAGAATTTTTTGTACCGCCGGTGCTTCCACTTTTTTTGATGCTTTTTTCACCATTGCTCCCCTCCTGCTGTAGCCTATGCCTTTCAGCGAGGAAATATGAAAGCCCGTCCAATCTATGGGCGGGCAGAAAAAACTCCGGCTGCAAAGCAGTCGGAGTGAAAGTGCACTTACTTTTTCTTTTTTGCGTCTTTGGCTTCTTTTCTTGCAGCAAGGGCAGCAGCCTTTTTCTTGGCAGCTTCCTTTTCTGCGGTATTGTTGGTGGACAGTGCAAACTTTGCAAATTCCACACGGACGCGGTCGGCGCTGGTCTCAATAACAAAGGAATCATCCTTGATGCTGACAACGTCGCCCATCACGCCGCCGATGGTGGTGATGTTATCGCCAACCTTCAGCGCATTGCGCATGGCCTCAGCTTCCTTTTTCCGCTTGTTTTCCGGGCGGATCATGAAGAAGTAGAGCACCGCGAACATGATGACAAGCATCAAAATGGTGGAGACGCCAGCACCCGAGGCATCAGCGGTCGTGGTAAGAAACAGATTCATATACTTTCCTCCGAAGTTTAATCTCTAGCTATTATACCGGCGATGTGTCGCCTTTTCAAGTCGGCGTGCCGTTTTTTCAGTGAATATTTTGTAAATGTTTCCGTGTCAGATTTTCTGCGAGAGCTTTTCCGAGTATTCCGCGCGGAAATCGGCAAACGACCCCGCGTCCAGCGCATCGCGGATGCGCGCAACCAGCGTGTTGTAGAAATACAGGTTGTGCATTACGCTCAGCCGCATGGCGAGCATTTCCTCGGCCTTGAACAGGTGATGGATGTATGCGCGGCTGAAGCGGCGGCAGACCGGGCAGTCACATTCCGGATCAATCGGGCGCTCATCGAGTTCATATTTCGCATTTTTCATGTTGACCGCGCCGCTCCACGTAAACAAGCGGCCATGACGTGCGTTTCGTGCGGGCATGACACAGTCGAAGAAGTCCACGCCGCGCGCAACTGCTTCGATGATGTTAGACGGCGTGCCGACGCCCATCAGATAGCGCGGCTTGTCCGCCGGCATATGCGGCTCAACTGCGTCGATGATCTGATACATCGTCTCGGTGCTCTCCCCCACCGCAAGGCCGCCGATGGCATAACCAGGCAGGTCGAGCTTTGCAATCTCATCCATGTGCCAGATGCGAAGATCCTCAAACGTTGCGCCCTGATTGATGCCCCAGAGCTGCTGGCCGGGGTTGACAGCATCAGGCGCGGAATTGTATTTTGTCAGTGCGTCCTTGCAGCGCGCCAGCCAGCGCGCCGTGCGCTCACAGGAGGCCTTTGCATATTGATATGTTGCCGGGTTTTCCACGCACTCGTCAAACGCCATAGCGATATCCGAGCCAAGATTCGATTGGATGCGCATGCTCTCTTCCGGCCCCATAAAAATCTTGTGGCCGTCGAGATGCGACGCAAACGTCACGCCATCTTCCTTGATTTTGCGCAGCTGTGCCAGCGAGAACACCTGAAAGCCGCCGGAGTCGGTCAGAATCGGCCCATTCCACGTCATGAACTTGTGCAGGCCGCCCAGCTTCTTGATCGTCTCGTCGCCCGGCCGCAGATGCAGATGATAGGTGTTTGAGAGCTCCACCTGCGTGCCGATGCGCTCCAGATCCTCGGCGCTGAGCGCGCCCTTGATCGCGCCCTGCGTGCCGACGTTCATGAATACCGGCGTCTGGACTGTGCCGTGCGGGCACGTAAACTCGCCGCGCCGTGCTTTTCCCTCTTTTTTGAGTACCTTAAACATAGAAATCCTTTCAGTACAGGAACATCGCATCGCCAAACGAGAAGAAGCGGTAGCGTTCCTGTACGGCAATCTGATATGCGTTCAAAATATGTTCTCTTCCGGCAAATGCCGATACCAGCATCACAAGCGTACTTTCCGGCAGATGGAAGTTTGTAATCAGTGCATCCATCGCTTTAAATTTGTAGCCCGGGTAGATGAAGATGTCCGTCCACGCGGATTTTTCGCTGCACGTACCGTCATCAGCGGCCAGCGACTCCAACGTCCGGCAGGACGTTGTTCCCACGCACACGACGCGTCCATCGTTTTTCTTTGTGTCGTTAATGGTGTCAGCAGCATCTTTCGGCATCATGCAGAACTCACTGTGCATATGATGCTCTGTAATCTCTTCTGCCTTGACAGGGCGGAACGTGCCAAGCCCCACGTGGAGCGTAATATATGCAAGGCGGACGCCCTTTCCCTGTAATTTTTGCAGCAGTTCCGGCGTAAAATGGAGACCGGCGGTTGGTGCTGCAGCAGAGCCAGTCACCTTGGAGTAGACCGTCTGATAGCGTTC
>CAKTUT010000147.1 GCA_934621665.1 uncultured Oscillospiraceae bacterium
GTGCTCCTTTCGCCGAGCGCCGAGCGAAATACGACCTGCAAGGTGGATACCAGCAAGGCGGGTACGTATTACTATTTCTGCCGCATTGTCAATACCGTTGGCAAGTCTACCAGCTTTGTCTATTCCGATATGGTTCGTGTGATCGTGGAGGAGGACATCGAGCTGACACAGAAAGAAATTCTGGTGCAGATGCCGTCTGATTCGGGTATTTACCGTGTGGCGGTGTATGTAGACACGCAGGAGCAGATTGCGCCGTTTACGGTGAACATGGACAACGTTTCCGGCAGCACGATCACACTGACTGTCAGCGGCGTTGGTGTGCAGATGGTCTATATTTACGTTGACGGTCAAGTGTATGACAGTCAGCTGATTGATTTTGATACGGTAGGTTGAGCATGGGCGAATATCGCATTGTCAAGGCACTGAGCGGCTTTTATTACGTGGAGACAGAGGACGGACTTGTTGAGTGCCGCGCGCGCGGGCGCTTTCGTAAGGAGGGGCTGACACCGCTCGTGGGCGATTTCGTCACCATCTCACGCGAGGCAAACGGAAAGGGCACGGTAGAAACCATTCTTCCACGGCAAAACGCGTTTATCCGCCCGGCGGTTGCAAATGTGGGACTGCTGATTGTGCTGGCGTCGTGTGCCGTCCCGGAGACTGAGCCGTTCCTGCTTGACCGAATCTTGGCCGTTGCCGAGCGGCAGAACGTCCCAGCGCTCATCTGTATCAACAAGGACGATCTGGTGTCCGGTGAGCGCCTGCGGCGAATCTATGACCACGCAGGCTATCCAGTGCTTTGCACCAGCGCGGAAACCGGGGAGGGGATCGCGCAGCTGCGCGAAATAATTGCGGGAAAGTTGGCGGTGTTTACCGGAAATTCCGGCGTTGGAAAGAGCAGCATTCTCAATGCGCTTAACCCGCAGCTTCAGCTGGCTGTGGGCGAGGTGTCGCAGAAGCTGGGGCGCGGCCGTCATACCACGCGCCACATTGAACTCTATCGCTACGCTGGCGGCTATGTTGCCGATACGCCGGGCTTTTCGTCGTTTGACACCGAGCAGGACGAGCCGCTGCGCAAGGAGGAGCTGCAATACGCATTCCCGGATTTTGCGCCGTATCTTGGAAAGTGCCAATTCCACGACTGCGCACATCTGAAAGAGCCCGGCTGCGCCGTGCGCGCCGCGCTGGCGGCGGGGGAGCTTGAGCAGTCACGCTATGACAGCTATGTCCGGCTGTATGAGATTGCAAAAACGCATAAGGATTGGGAGCTTAAATAGGGAAGAGAACTGTTAAATCCCTTGTATGTGCGCGAAAACGAACTGAGACCACAGCAGCTTTTGTAAAGCTGATCGCCGATAAAATAATTACGCACCTGCAAATTTGCCGGAAAAAATTCCGACAAAATCGCAGGTGCGTTCTTGTTATTTTAAGATTTTATGTATTCACATTGCTGCCGATTCAATAGCAGCCGACGGCGATTACAGCGAACGCCCCGATAGACAATGGACTGGACAGCACCGGGTCACCAATACCGGCGAGAATCTCCGGCGCCGGTGCGGTATTAATGCGAACACAGCAGAAAATTCAGCACTTGCCAATCCGTTTTGCAATATTTGGACAAGCGCATAAATTCCTCGTCTGCGTTTTGGCAAAACTTCATACACGCAAACGGGGAGACTGCATTGCAGTCTCCCCATAAGCATTTATTCCCATGTTTCCCAGATTTCCGGACAGTAGCCGACAGTGGCTTTTTTGCCGTTGCGCACGATAGGTGTTTTCATCAGCTTCGGATCATCAAAGAGCTTGTCCTCCTTGGCGCGTGCATCGTCCATATAGCGCATCAGATCCGTCTGCGGGTCTTTCTTATCCCAGTCAATCAGCTTGTCCACGCCGCCCACGGCGCGCAGTACGCTGTCAAATTCGCCGCCGGACATCCCATAGCGAATCAGGTCGATGCTCTGAAAGCGGATGCGGCGCTCTTTGAACCAGCGCTCGGCCTTTTTGGTGTCAAAGCACTTGGATTTTCCAAAAATCTGAATGTTCATTCTTATTCCTCATTGAGAATGGCGTTGGCCTCAGCCACGCTGTCGGCGGAAAAGAGAAATTTGCCGCCAGGTGCGTAGACCTCAACATGACCCTTGACATATCGGACGGTATATTCCATACATACAGCCTCGCTTTCACAAGTTCTGTAGATAGTATATTGTATATAGTGTCCGATAAATCGTACTTATTGCGTTTCCGGCGAATTAAGCTCCATCGCCTCACGGGTTTTCGTCGCCCCAGTTCGGCCAAACCTCACCGCTTGAGATGTCGCTGCCAGTGTCGCCTGTGCCGCTGCTCTGCCAGAAGGCGGTCAGCGTCAGGTTTGCGTTGACATAGCTTGTCTCATTGTAGGTCAGCCCATCCTCGGACAGCCAGTTCAAAAATACGTCACCGTCACAATTGGCCTCAAAGTAGGGGGTCATCTGCGTGCCTGTGCGATAGACAGCCACGTCTGCTTCCACTTTGCCCTTGCTTGACTTGAAGATTACGTAGCTGAAGCCGCTGTCGTTTGCGCTGTAATCGTTATAGAGATACATCTTGATCTCGCGGATGCGGCGGGAAATGAGGCCGGTGTGAATTTCTGCATTCTGGCCGACATGACACCAGATACCAAAAGCACTGGCAAATTCATTGTCGGTGTAGACACCAGAATTGATGTAGTTGGAAAGGCGCGTGTTCTTCATCCAGCCAGAGCCAGTGTTGTATGTAAACGAGACAAGCGCGTCATATTGGTTGCTGGCAAAGGAGAGATTATTTTTTTTCTCATAGGCGTTGAGTTCTGTTTCAATGGATGAGATTTTCTCACGCAGAAGCGTGTCGGCCTCCTCGCGGGTAATTCCGTTCGGATAGTCATCCTTGCTGCACTTTGTGCCGTAGCCAACAGAGTATTGCAGATAGTCCCAATAAGGCTTTTCCACAAAGCCCTCGGCGTTTTTGATGAACTCGATGCCGGCCTCGGTGGTTCGCAGGGTAAAGGACGAGTCGATGGGATCGTCAATACTGCTTTGATCGTTATAGGTGTAGATGCGGTGGACAATTGCGGCAAGCTCCGCGCGCGTCAGCGTGCGGTTTGGCAGGAACATCTGCTCGGCATAGCCGTTGACAATTCCGGCCTCATAGAGCGCCTGTGTGTAGTCGTCCTTTGCATCGACGAAGAAATACTCGGTAGAGGTTGGCGTCAGCTTCATGGCGCAGGCGGCAATTTTGGTGACAAGGCCACGGCTGATGCTCACATCAAGGTCGGTGATTTCGCCCCGGTCAAGAATCTGCTCATCCAGTGCCAGATTCAGATATCCGCGCGCCCAGTGCGATGCGGCGGCCTCGGGCTCAGCATAGCCTGCTGCAAGCAGAATCATCTTCAGTGCCTCGCCGGTGGTGACACTTGTGGCGGGACGGAATGAGCCGTCGCCAAAGCCGTTGACCACACCCGCGGTGTAGAGCGCCATTACATTATTGTAGAACCAGTCTGTCTGCGCTACGTCTGTGAACACAAATACCGTGTCCGTATGATCCGTGCCGTCGGTGGCATAGATGGGGTCAATCTGCCCGCTTGCATCCCAAGTGTTGTCGGCGTCGGTGGCAAATACCGATACCGTCAGCGCAAGAATCAGCAGAAAGACAGTACACAGCACCGTCCAGAAACGTGTTTTCATGCCGGTTCGCTCCTTTCGGTTTTTCGGATTGCTGCCGCGGCAAGCAGGGAGGAGATGCAGCGGAACAATCCATCAAAGTTACAAAACTGTGTGCATTATAACAGAAATAGATACAAAATGCAACCTCTTGAAATCTGATTTCAAGAGGCTGCACCGTTAAATATCGTTATTTTCACTAAAAATCCGGAAAAAATGCAGTTTAGTGCGCTTCCAGCCAGCTCAGGACATCCTGATAGACCTCGTCCTTGTTCTGCTCATTGAGTACCTCGTGGCGGTCATTCGGATAGAGCTTGATGCTGATGTTGCGCAGACCGTTGCGCTTGAATGCGTCGATACAGGCCAAAACGCCCTTTGACATTGCGCCAACCGGATCCTTGCTGCCAGAGATGAACAGAACGGGGAGCGTCTTGTCCATCTTTGCAAGATTTTCGGGGCGTTCGTTCATCTGGACACCGGTGAGCAGGTCGCGCGCAAGACCGATTGTCGGGTCAAAGCCGCAAAGCGGGTCAGCCTGATACGCATCGACAACCGATTCATCTGAGCAGATCCAGTCGTCCTTGGTGCGCTGCGGCTGGAA
>CAKTUT010000148.1 GCA_934621665.1 uncultured Oscillospiraceae bacterium
GCCCGCATATGAAGAACCCCCGGTTTTACCGGGGGGTTCCTTTTTTGTTAACATAATTCTTCAGAAAATCTTCATGGTTCGTTTACAGTCTGTTCACCAAGTGAACTGCGCTTTCCGGTAAGATAGAGCCATCAGATGGAGCTGGTTCTTAGGAAGTCCTGAGAACGGGCGACAGCCGAATCTGAGATAAACCAGAACACTTCCACATTCTTTCCTCTTCTCTCTTTTCAAAAAATCATGCGGGCACGAAAGTGCCCGCATGATTTTTGTGCTTATTTATCAAAACGTGTTGCGTAGCCGCATGTGCGGCAGAGCGGATGCACGCGCTGGCGCGCGGTAAAGCCGTCGTGAAGTGTACGCGCGGCAGGGGAGTCGAGAATATCGCAAAGCTCCTGCGTAAAAAGATTGCCGAGTGCGATGTCGCCCTCGTGGTCAAGACAGCACGGCACAACCGTGCCGTCGCAGAGAACGGCAAACTGTGTCCGCAGTCCGTGGCAGAAGCCATGCGTGCCACGCTCTGCCGTGCCGAGCGATGGCCAGTCAAAGCGCTCACCATATTCCAGAAAGACGCGTGTGTCCAGCCGTTTGCCCCAGTTTGTGTCAGCCCACGGCGTGGGGAAAATGTCGTGCAGAATCGACAGAATTTCGTCGTTGCGCTGGTTTAGGCCTGCCGTTTGTGCGCCGTCAAGATTCCATAGGCGCAGATTGATCACCAGCCCAGCGCGCTGCGCGTTGCGCGCAAATTCGGCGCACGAGCGGATGTAAGCATAAAAATTGCCATGCTCGTTTGCCTCAAACGAGTGCAGACTGATGTGCAGCTTGTGCGGTGCGTCTGCGCCGAGCAGAATGTCTTGCCGCTGCGGCAGAAGCGTCCCGTTTGTCGTGATGACCACGCGAAAGCCCATAGATTTGGCGATGTGCAAAAATTCGCCAAGCGCCGGGTGGACAAGAGGCTCACCCATGACATGAAGATAGAGATAGTCGGTATATGGCCGGATTTTCTGCGCCAGAAGCGTAAATTCCGTGCGGCTGAGCATCCGCGGCGCGCGCTTTGTGCCGGGGCAGAACGCGCAGCTACGGTTGCAGATATTCGTGATTTCCAGATAGACGCGTGAATACATGGCATGGCCTCCGGTTGTTACTGTGAACAGTATAGCATACAGGGGGAAAAACCGATAGCGGAATCTATGGAAAACAGATGGAAAGTATGATATACTGACCGGGCAGAGCGAAAAAACAGCGGAGCGTGACTCCGGAGGAAGAAACAGATGGAAGAAAAACAGAACACAAAGGCGGCTTCATCTTCTGCACTTGCCACTGCGCCGATTGGGCGGCTGATGCTGAAGCTGTCTGTGCCAATGGTGCTGGCGCAGGTGGTGAACCTGCTGTATAACGTGGTTGACCGCATTTATATTGGACATATTCCCAAAATCGGACAGCTGGCGCTGACGGGCGTTGGCATCTGCTTTCCGGTCATTACGCTCATTGCGGCGTTTTATATGCTGATTGCGCAGGGAAGCGCGTCGCTTGCCTCTATTGAAATGGGACGCGGCGACAATGATAAGGCCGAGCGCTATCTTGGCGGCTGCTTTATGCTGCTGGTGATAACGGCGTTGGTGCTGACGGCTGTATTTGAGCTCTGCGGCGAGCAGCTTTTATGGATGTTCGGCGCAAGCGAGGCAACGATTGGCTATGCACTGCCATATCTGCGGATTTATGTAGGTGGGTCGCTGCTTGTTATGCTGGCGATGGGGCTGAATCTCTATGTCACGGCGCAGGGCTTTACATCCTACAGTATGCGCGCGGTACTCATCGGCGCGGTGAGCAATATCGTTCTTGATCCGATTTTTATTTTTGTATTCCAGTGGGGCGTTGTCGGTGCGGCAATTGCCACGATTTTGTCGCAGGCGCTTTCGGCGGCATTTGTGCTGTCGTTCCTGACAGGGAAAAAGACAATTCTGCATCTGCGGCGTGAACGGATGCGTGTGGACTGGGCGCAGATGAAGCAGGCGCTTTTGCTTGGACTTGCGCCGTTTATCATGCAGGCGACGGAGGCGTTTTTGAACGTGGCGTTCAACTCGTCGCTGCAAGAATACGGCGGCGATATCGCCGTTGGCGCGATGACGGTGGCAAGCACGGTTATGATGATGCTCTGGCTGCCGGCAAACGGCATTGGACAGGGTGCGCAGCCGATTATCAGCTATAACTATGGTGCGCGCGATGCAGTGCGTGTGCGAAAGGCTGTGCGGCTGATGTTCGCAGTGCTGTCCGGCTATATTTTCCTGTTTTGGGCGCTTGTGGAGCTATTCCCGCAGGCGGTGATCAGAATTTTCAACGACGATCCGTCACTTTTGGACACGGCGACGTGGGCGCTGCGGCTCTATCTCGCCGGCATGGGCGCGTTTGGACTGCAATCGTCGTCGCAGCAGGTGTTTATGGCGACCGGAAAAGCACGGCAGAGTCTGTTTGTGGCAATTTTGCGGAAGGTAATTCTGCTGATTCCGCTGATCTACATCCTGCCGAATTTCTTTGATGACAAGGTGTTTGCGGTGTTTCTGGCAGAGCCGGTTGCGGATGTGATCTCCATCACGTGCTGTACGGCACTGTTTCTTGTGACGTTCCGGCGCGATATGGCAAAGCTTGCGCAGGAGGAAGCCGGCCGTGACGCTTGAGGAAATTCGCACGGTGTATGATGGGCTGGACAAGCTGCTCGGCATTGACACATCCGGCATTACGTTGACGTTTTCACCGCGCATGGTGCGGAAATATGGGCTGTGCTGCTTTCACGGAAAGCGGCCGGTTGAGATTCGGCTGGCATCGTTTTTGCGCGAGGACGAGGCGCAGCTGCGGCAGACGGCGCTTCATGAGTATGCGCACGCGGCGGCGCAGCTGTTAACCGGAGTGGCACACGGACACGACGAGGTGTGGAAAGCCGTCTGTGTGAAGATCGGCTGTCGGCCGGAGCGGCTCGCTGCGCCGTGTGAAGCGGCAAAGCGCCGGGCAGCAGAGTATGAGGCCTCACGCACGGGACGGACGGTATATGTGGTGACGTGCCGTGGCTGCGGCGCGGCCTCGCGCTATTGCAGACGCGGAAAAGTGGTGGATGCGATTGTGCGCAGCCGCGACAAGAGCGGATGCATCTGCCGCCGGTGCGGCGGGCGGCAATTTGACTTGAAGATTGAAAAGGAGTGTATCGGAAATGACCATCCATGAGCAGCGGGCAAAGGAGCAATTCCTCTCAGGCTATAACTGCGCACAGGCTGTGCTTGCCGCGTTTGCGCCGGAGCTTGGAATGGACGAAAAGACAGCGGCGAAGCTTGCTTCCGGCTTTGGCGGCGGCATGGCGGGAATGCGCGAGGTATGCGGCGCGATCAGCGGTATGATGATGGCGGCAAGCGCGCTGTATGGCTATGACGAGCCGGGCGCGTATGAGGAAAAGGTGGCGCACTATGCGCGCGTGCGGGGGCTTATCGAGCAGTTTCAGGCAGACAAGGGCAGCATCATCTGCCGTGAGCTTCTGGGGCTGGACAAGGATGCACCTGCGCAGACGCCCGCAAAGCGCACGCCGGAGTATTATAAGAGCCGCCCATGTGCGGAGCTGATTGGCCACGCGGCGGCACTGCTGGATGCATACATCGAAGCGCATCCGATTGAAAAGAAATAATGACAAGAGCGGCGCTGCCCGATTGGGCAGCGCCGCTCCTGTGCTTGTCAAAAAAGCCATTTTTGACAAGCGCCCAAACGGGAAACAAGTTCTTCGTTTGAATAAGGGTGCACAATGCGCGCGCATAATTTGTACGCTGTTGGCGCACAAATTCCACACTTGCATTGTGTAGTGTGTTTTGCCCGGCGTACACGGCGCTGGACGTGGATAACACATATAAAGTGTGCCGCCTTTTGGCGGTATATTTTTTGTAAATTCACACCATTGGTAGAAAAAGAAATCAACAATTCGTATGGGTGGTGCGTTCCGCTTTTGATGATTGCGTGATAGAATGAAGCCATCGAAAGGACGTGATTTGATGACGCTGAGACTTGCGGAGAATATCCGAACGATGCGGAAAGCACGCGTGCTGACGCAGGAGCAGCTGGCAGAGGTACTGGGCGTGACGGTTGGTGCGGTGTACAAATGGGAAGCGGGGGTTTCACTTAGATAAAGATACCACACCATTCCCACGCTGACTTTTGCTCAACCGATACAGCCGGAGGGCTGGATAACAA
>CAKTUT010000149.1 GCA_934621665.1 uncultured Oscillospiraceae bacterium
ACAGAATCGTCAAAAAGCCAAGCAGCACAAACAGCGGATAGCCCCAGCAACGTCTGCGCTCGACGCCGCCCCAAATACGGCTGAGGATGGCATAACCCCACACGACTACAAGCGATACGATGCCGCACTGCTCCGTGCCCGCACCCGCAAGAATTGCAAAAATCAGGCCGAATACGTGCTCGGCCTTACCTTGGCGGCCTGCGTACCAGCGGCGCTGGCACAACGCGGCGGCGCACGTCATAAGCACCGGGAAAATATAGTTAAAATACGCGGAAATCCACAAAAGACTCATCCGCAGATACTGCACGTCGCTTGCCAGCGTCAGGAGAATCCCAAACGCGGCTGCCAGCAGCACATCGCCCGTCTGAAGCTGCGCGTTCTGCGCCTTTGCGCCAAGAGCAAACAGCAGGGCGAGCAGCACAGGACTGAGAAAAATGAACAGCTTTGTGTCAAACAGCAGAACCGTGGGGACGATCAGATGCACATACAGCCGTCCGTTTGTCTGCATATAATGCCGGTACATCTCCTTGAGAAAGCCGACAAAGCCATTGTCAAAAAACGTGCCATACCAGTAGTCGTCGGAGTAGACGGTGATTTTGCTGTTCAGCACCGCCAGCATCGCCATCGTAAGCAGCAGCACCGCACCGCAGATGAAATTCCGGCGTTTATCGTTTTGCGGCAGTTGCCGCAGGGAAAATTTCTCCACAAAAACAGCTCCTTTGGGAATCTACACATTTCAGATTATTTTATCATAAATACTTGTTTTTGTAAACGCTTGCGCTTTGTTGCGCGCAGGGGTGAATTGTGATATACTTTCTATACTTTGATGAGCAATTCAGCCGTGCGGCGGCGAGGAGGCGGTAAGATGACGGCAATTGTGACGGACGCGCATTACCGGATGGCGGTTGCGCTGCTGCGCGATCTGCGCGACGCGGGCGTTACGGTCATTGCGTGTGAGATGGACACAAATCCTGCGCCGGCCGGCTTTGCTGTGCGCGGCCTTGCGCGCTGCGTGACGCTGCCGAAGTCGGGCTATGACGACGCGCTTTTTGCGCTTTGCGAGGCAGTTTCTCAGGAAAGCGGCGAAAAGCCCGCACTTTTGCCGGTGGGCGCGGCCACGCTTGCCATGCTGGCTGAGCGGCGCGCGCGCTTTGACGCGGTGTGCGGCCTGTGCATCCCAAGCGCAGAGCAGCTGGCGCTGTTCAACGATAAAAACGCGCTTGCGGCGCTTGGCGCGCGGCTGGGACTGGCTGTGCCGGCGTGCTTTGTGCCAAATCCCGGTGAGACGGACGCGTTGTTTGCCGCGCGCGTCTCGCTCCCGTGCGTGGTCAAGCCCGCCTGTGGCGAAAAGTTCGGCCTGCACGCCGAAAGCCGTTATCGCATCGTGCATACGGTGGCGGAGCTGGAATCGGCGCTGGCGCACTTTCGGCAAATCACCGGCGAGACGCCGATTGTGCAGGAATATCTGCCGGGCGGCGGCTTTGGCTGCTCGGTGCTGGCAAGCGGCGGCGAGGTGGTGTATGCCATCTGCCACGAGCGCGTGCGCGAATATCCCGTGTCGGGTGGCCCGTCCAGCTGCTGCAAATGCATCGACGCGCCGCGTCTGGTCGCGGCGGCAAAGGCGCTTGTTCGCGAAACCGGCTACAGCGGTCTTGCCATGTTTGAGTTCAAGGCGGACACCATCGGGGAACCGCGCCTTTTGGAGTGTAATCCGCGCGTGTGGGGCACATACCCGCTGACGCGCGCTGCAAAAACGACGTTTGCGCTCTGCTGGTGCTGTCTGGCGCTGGAAAGGCCACTGCCACCGCGTCCTGCGCCGCTGCCGGTCAAAATGGCGTTTTATCCGTCGGATTTTGCAGCAGGGCTCGGCTATCTGCGGCGCGGACAGCCCAAAAAGCTTTTTGATGTCATCGGCGATTATCTGAATCCCAACGTCAAAAACGGTCTGCATGAAAAAGACGACCCAGACCCAGGCCGGGTCTATCGAAAGAGCTTGCTTGAAAGGAAACGCAGCAAATGATACTTGCCGATCTTCATGTCCACACCGACGCATCGCACGACGGGCGCAGCTCGCTTGACGAGCTGATTGCCGCGGCAAAGGCGCGCGACCTTGACGCAATTGCGATTACCGACCACGACACGTGTACGCCGCTTCCCAAATGCGAAGATATTACACTGATTCCGGGCGTGGAGATTACCACTACGGCGGGGCACATTCTTGGACTGTTTCTTGCACGGCCGGTTGATATGCCGTCGTTGACGGCGAGCGGAACGCCTACGGTTAAGGCCGCTGTAACGGCCATTCGCGCCTGCGGCGGTGTGGCTGTGCTGGCGCATCCGTTTGCGCCGCAAAAGCTTCCCGCCGAGGAGCTGGCGCGCTTCCCGGTCGATCTGGTGGAATGCTGCAATGCGCGCGCCGCGCTCAAGCGCAATCACGCGAACGAGCAGGCGCAGGCGTTTGCTGCGCAGATGAATAAGCCTGCATCCGGCGGCAGCGACGCGCACTGTGCCGATGAGCTTGGAGGCGCAGTGACGAAAATCGACTGCGACAGCCGCTCGCTTTCGCAGATGAAGCAGGCGCTTCTGTCCGGCCACAGCGAGGCCGTGCTGGTAAAGCCGTGCCGTTGGCGCCATAAGGGATTGTCCCGTCTCCAACGCGACCGGCGCGAAAAGCGCGTGCGCGTGGGAACGTATGTGTATCTGATTTATACTGTGCTGCGCGGGCTGGTGCAGCGCTGAACAGGAGGACGCTATGTCGGTTGTAACAAAAGCCATCGGCTATGCAAAAAAGCTGAAGCATCGCTTTCAGGATGAGATCCGTGCGCGCACGCCGGTCTATCTTTCGCCGGTGCGGCGCATTGAGCAGGTGGCGCTGCGTGAGCGCGTATGCGCCATGACGTTTGATGACGGCCCGTGCCGCCTGCCCGCCAATCCCACAAGAACCGGGAAGCCGCTGACGCTGGATCTGGTGGAAACGCTGGAG
Organism: uncultured Oscillospiraceae bacterium; assembly: GCA_934621665.1. Lineage (GTDB taxonomy): Bacteria > Bacillota > Clostridia > Oscillospirales > Oscillospiraceae > CAG-170. The sequence goes on from CAKTUT010000149.1 coordinate 2,984, forward strand.
CGCTTCGGCGCAAAGGGCACGTTTGACATTGTGGGCGACACCTCCGGCAACTATCCCGACCATCCCGGCAAAGAGGGCAGCGCCTATTGGGGCGGCGTGGCGTATGACCACTACCCCGATTTTGGCAAGGACGCCGACGGCGGCGCGCGGCACTGCCCCGAGCTTGTCGAGCGGATTTTGTCCGGCGGCCACGAGATCACCAGCCACACATGGGCGCACATCCTCTATGGCCCGAAGCCGCTGGTCTATGGCGGGCGTAAGCCGCTGAGCGGGCTTGATGCAGTGACGGATGATCTGACGATGATGGACGCGTTTATGCAGTCACATTATGGCTATAAAATCCGTCTTTCGCGTCCGCCGCACTATGTGGACGGGACAAAGGACGGCTTCAGTGCCTATGACGCGCACGCGCGGATGGGATATCAGTATCTGGCCGCAAGCTTTGACGGTGCGGGATGGCTGCCGCTTGGCAGCTATGATGATGAGGTCGCGGCCATGGTGCGCCCGATGGAGCGCGCGCTGGAGGAAAACCCGGACGCGCTGTGCGGGCAGATTATCTTTCAAAAGGACGGCTATAACATGGCAAGGCGATCGCCGGTGGCCGATGGCCTTGCGCAGCAGCTGGCGCTGCTGAAAAAGTATGGCTATCGTGTGGTGACGGTGTCGGAGCTGATGGCCATGTGCCCATTTTTTGACGTTTCGCCCGAAGATGCGCTGTATCTGCCGGCAAAAAAGCTTTTGGACGCGGGCTTCTGCGTGTGCTATCGAGACAATACGGTGCGTGCAGACGCGCCCATGACGCGCGGGGAACTGGCGATGATGCTGTATGGCTGCACCACAACAGAGCAGCGCATCGCCATGGTACGCGGGAAAACGCCCGCAGCCAAGGATGTTGGCTGCCGCCATCCCTACGCCGCGGCCATTGCGGCGGCGCTGAACGCCGGAACGATGACGGCAGAGGCGGGGCGCTTCCGCCCGGACGACGCACTGACGAGCGCGGAGTTTGACGCGATGACACAACGGCAATTTTCACGCGAGGCGCACGCGGTTGAGCCGCTGACACACGGTACGGTGATCAAAGCGCTGGCTGAGTTGGTTTGAATATGAAAAATGAGCCGCAGTTCAATCTGAACTGCGGCTCTGCAGCCTGTCGAAAAACCTCGTAGCGTTCCGCCGCGCACGGCGGAATAAAGTTTGAATCCGTTTTGCCCGGCGGCGTGTAC
>CAKTUT010000150.1 GCA_934621665.1 uncultured Oscillospiraceae bacterium
CCGCGCTGATCGAACAGGAATACGAGCGCCAGAACCGCAACATTGAGCTGATCGCATCGGAAAATATCGCCTCTCCTGCCGTCATTGCCGCCATGGGTACTGTTCTGACAAACAAATATGCCGAGGGCTACCCAGGCAAGCGCTATTACGGTGGCTGCGAGTATGTCGATCAGCTGGAGCAGCTGACCATCGACCGCGCCAAGGCGCTGTTTGGTGCGCAATACGCCAATGTCCAACCGCACTCCGGCGCGCAGGCAAATCTGGAGGTCTATGCCGCGCTTCTCCAGCCCGGCGATACGCTTATGGGCATGGATCTGGCAAACGGCGGTCATCTGACGCACGGTGCAAAGGTCAACCTCTCCGGCCAGATTTACAATTCTGTCTCCTATGGCGTTGATCCCGAGACCGGCCGCATTGACTATGACAACGTTGAGGATCTGGTTCGTCAGCATAAGCCTAAGCTGTTGGTCGCGGGTGCGTCGGCCTATCCGCGCGCAATTGACTTTAAGACGCTCAGTGAAATCGCCCACCGGAGCGGCGCGCTGTTCATGGTAGATATGGCGCATATTGCCGGCCTTGTCGCAGGCGGACAGCATATGTCCCCTGTTCCCTATGCCGATGTTGTCACCACTACCACACACAAGACGCTGCGCGGCCCGCGCGGCGGCATGATTCTGGCACGTGAGGAATTTGCCAAAGCCATCAATAAGGCCGTGTTCCCCGGTACACAGGGCGGCCCGTTGATGCATGTGATCGCGGCAAAGGCCATCTGTCTGAAAGAGGCCATGCAGCCGGAATTTAAGGTCTATGCCGCAAACATCGTCAAGAATGCCTCTGTTTTGGCTGCGGAGCTGCAAAAGCTCGGCTTTGCACTTGTCTCCGGCGGTACAGACAATCATCTGATGCTGCTTGACCTGCGCGGTCACGGCATCACTGGAAAGGATTTGCAGGAGCGTCTTGACAGCGTCCATATCACTGTCAACAAAAATGCAATTCCCAACGACCCGCAGAAGCCCGCCTACACCAGCGGTGTGCGCATCGGTACGCCAGCCGCTACCACGCGCGGTCTGCAGCCAGAGGACATGGTATTGCTCGCCTCGTGCATTGAAAAGGCCGTCCACAGCTATGACGAAAGCCGGCAGGCCATCATTGACGCCGTCCGCTCCATCACAGACAAATATCCGATTTACCAATAAGAAATAGGAACTGCCCTGTGCATCTGCACAGGGCAGTCATTTTTACTGGTTATTCTTTTTCAGGATTTTCTGAATTTCCTCTTGAACCGCCGCGACCTCCTCATGGAAGCTCTGCGCCGACACGCGCTGTGCGCCATGGCCAAGGATAATCAGCTGCTCCAGATTGTCCGACGTTGCAACGCGGACATTTCGCCGCCGTCCAAGCGCATACGTCACGCGCTCAATATACTGGTCGGCTGTCTCGGCCTCTTTCGTATAGACGATATGGATGTTGTGGTATTTTTCCACCGCTCCAAGCCCCTGCGGCACACGATAGGCATCAAACACCAGAATCAGCGCGCAGTTTTTATATCCCTGATAGTTGCATAGCACATCCATCAGCACGTGGCGCGCTGCATCCAGATTCTCGCGCGCAATTTCTTTCAGCTCATCCCATGCAAAAATGATATTGTAGCCATCCACCAGCAGATATTCCTCTGCCGGTTCAAGTCGTCGGATGAGTTCCTGCTTGTCCTCTGCACGAAGAACTGATGTAGGCAGAATATCGCGCCGCCGGATTGCACCGTAGGTGCGCTCAAAAATTGCCAGAAGCTCCTTATCCAGTGCTGTGCCGCCCGCGGCGAGGACGCTCCGGCTGATTTTCTGCGTCATGGGCTCTGCCGTGCCGCGCAGCGCACTCCAAAGCGGCAGATGCGCATACGAGTCCACATGATCCCATCGCACCTCAAAACCCGCGCCATGGTCACAAAACACCGAGCCTGTTGGGTTTTCCAGATCGCGCTCCGGGTCATAGCCAATCGACCGGACAATCTCATCCTGATTGGCGCATGGGCGGTAGCCGCAGGGCGTACAGCTGAGCTTGCCGCGTCCCTTGCTGTAGGCCGTCAGCTCCCTCTGATAGCCGCGGATTGCCAATACCGCCGCCTCGCCGCAAATGACGGCCATGCCGCCGTCTAAAAACTCCGGCGCATCAAATCGCGCGTCCATCCGCTGCAGATCCGTCATTGCGCGGCCGGCCGCATCCTGCGGAAGCTCCAGCCGGAAGCGATACCACGGCTCAAGCAGAACGTTCTTCGCCTTGCGCAGTCCCTGTCGCACGGCACGATAGGTTGCCTGTCTAAAATCGCCGCCCTCGGTGTGCTTCTGGTGCGCACGGCCGGATAACAGCGTGATGCGCAGATCGGTAACCGGTGCACCGGTCAAAACACCCACATGCTGCTTTTCCATCAGATGTGTCAGCACCAGCCGCTGCCAGCTGCGCGCCAGCGCGTCCTCACTGCACACAGTGTCAAAGCGCAGGCCGCTCCCCGGTTCGCCCGGCTCTAAAAGCAGGTGTACCTCAGCGTAGTGGCGCAGCGGCTCATAGTGTCCAACGCCCTCCACCGTGTCGGCAATCGTCTCCTTATAGATGACGCTTCCCTCGTCAAACGTCACCTGCATCCCGCAGCGCTCTGCAATCACGCGCTGCAAAATCTGCATCTGCACCTCGCCCATCAGCTGGACATGAATTTCCTGCAAGCGGCTGTTCCACACCGGATGCAGCTGCGGATCTTCCTCCTCCAGCTGCCGCAAGCGCAAAAACGCCTCCTGCGGTGTAACGCCATTTTCCGGTGTCAACCGGTATTCCAGCACCGGCAGAAGCTCCGGTGCTGGGGCAGGCATCTCGTGTCCCAGCGCATCACCGGGCGCGGTATGGCTAAGCCCCGTCACGGCACAGACCGTCCCGGCCTCCGCCGTATCGAGAAGCGTATATTTTGTCCCGGAATACTGCCGCAGCTGGTCGCACTTTTCCTCCCAGTCCTCGCCGGTCAGCAGCGCTTTCACCTTCAGGCTTCCGCCCGTCACCTTTAAAAACGTCAGCCGCATTCCCTGCGCGTCTCGTGCAATTTTAAATACCCGCGCACCAAACTGCTTTGGATATTCCGGCATCCGTGTCCAGCAGGAAAGGCCAGACAAAAACACGTCCACGCCATCCAGCTTCAGCGCCGAGCCAAACCAGCACGGATATACACTCCGCTCAGCAATCAGCCGCCGGACCGTGTCAAAGGACAGCGTGCCGTCATGCAGAAACTCCTCCATCGTATCTTCATCCGTCATAGCCAGCAGCTCGTCACGCTCCGCCGGTGGAAGATCAAACGGAACACAGTTTTCACTCAGCTCACTTTGCAGCTGCACTAGAAGCTTCTCGCGTTCCGCGCCGTCCAGATCCATCTTGTTTACAAATAAGAACGTCGGAATCTGATACCGCCGCAAAAGTTCCCAAAGCGTGCGCGTATGCGCCTGTACGCCGCTTGTGCCGCTGATTACCAGAATGGCGTAGTCCAGAACCTGCAATGTGCGTTCCATTTCAGCAGAGAAATCCACGTGTCCCGGCGTATCCAGCAGCGTAATCTGCGTGTCGTCCACTGTAAATACTGCCTGCTTGGAAAAAATCGTAATGCCGCGTTCGCGCTCCAGTGTATTCGTATCGAGAAACGCGTCTCGGTGGTCCACGCGTCCAAGCGTGCGGATTGCACCGCTTCGATAGAGCATTGCCTCTGAAAGCGTGGTTTTTCCCGCGTCCACGTGCGCTAAAATTCCAATTGCCAGTCTGTTCATGCCGATTCCGCCATTTCCTGAGTTTGATGCTATTTTATCACATTTTGCTGCGCGCTTCAACCAAACGTATCGCGCAGATAACGGCTGCGGGCAGCGCCCGCAGCCGTTATGATGATTTTATTGCGAAACTGTATACAGCGCACGGAAATAGCCGTCCTGCGCCATCAACGCGTCAAAGCTTCCCCGCTCAACAATCTCGCCGTTTTTCATAACAAGAATTGCGTCATAGCGCCGCAGCAGCGACTCTTTCAGCGCGTGCGTCACGACAATGCGAGTCATATTTTCAAGCGACAGAATGTCATCAGATACAGTCCCGCGCACAGCAGCACAAATCCGCCGCACATCGCAGTCAGCTGCGCAAGCGGCCGCGCACCGGCCGCACCCGAGGCCGTATCAAC
>CAKTUT010000151.1 GCA_934621665.1 uncultured Oscillospiraceae bacterium
AAACACACTACGTGCCGCAAGTGTGGAATTTGTGCGCCTACTAGAACTAATTATAACCGAATGTGAACCCAGCGAAGCGGTTCACATTCGGAGAGGAGCAACAACGGAGCGAACGAGACCTGCCGCTTGCGGCGGGGCGAGGGATGCGCAGTTTGTTGTGACGAGAACCCAGCGAAGCGGATCGCGTTTGAACGCTTGTCAAAAATACTTTTTTTGACAAGCGCAAGCGCTGGATTTCCATTTGGAAATCCAGCGCTTTTATTCTTTGAATTCACCGCGCAGACACATCGCAAGGCTCACGCCTGTGACCGGCGTATACACATCGTCAAGCACCCCCGCCGCCTCGTCCATCAATCGTTCCGGCGCGTCGATCAGCGCAAGCTTTTTCTGCCGCGGCAGCCGCTTGATATACGCTTCCAGCCGCGCCGCGTCGCTGCGCGCGGTCGTTTTCCAAAGCGCCGCCAGCGCTTCCACCGGATGGCTGCGCGTATAGCGCGCACACGCCGGAAGCCTTTCCACGTGCTCGTGCATCCGGCGGCACAGGTGCTTTGCAAGACCGGTATAATAACTTCCATCGCGGCAGCGCAGCATATAGACGTAATACATCAGCCGTTCAGTGCCGCAATGGCGTTGGCTATCGACGCAAACGCCGGGATATCCAGCGTCTCGGCGCGCACAGTTGGCGAAATGCCGCACTGCTCCAAAATCTCACTCAGCTGCTGCTTGCTCATCTCGCCAAAACCGGAAGATAGCGAATTGACAAGCGTCTTGCGCCGCTGGGCAAAGCCCGCGCGCACCACACGGAAAAACAGCTTCTCATCCGCAATTTCGCATGGCGGCATCCGGCGCGTACGCAGCTGCAAAACCGCTGACGTGACCTTTGGCTGCGGGATAAAGCATGATGCCGGAACATCAAACAACAGCTGCGGCTCGGCGTAATACTGGCAGAACACCGTAAAGGCGCTGTACTCGCCGCTTCCGGCTTTTGCGCAGATGCGCTGCGCAACCTCCTTTTGCACCATGACCGTCACAGCCTCAAAGCTCTGGCTCTCCAAAAGCGCCGCCAGCACCGGCGACGTGATATAATACGGTAAATTGGCGCACGCCATCGGCCGCAGACCGTCAAACGCTTCGCGCACCAGCACAGGAATGTCTGTTTTCATGATGTCGCGAAACAGGATCTCAAGATTCTCGTTTCCCGCCATTGTCTCGGCCAGAATCGGCTGGAGCGAGGTGTCCAGCTCAACGGCGACTACCTTTTTTGCCCGCAGGCAGAGCTGCTGCGTCAGCGGTCCGATACCGGGACCAACCTCCAAAACGCCGCACGTCTCGTCAATCCCGGATGCCTCCGCAATCTCGCGCGGCACCCAGCTCTGCGTCAGAAAGTTCTGCCCCTTGGCCTTGGAAAAGTGAAAGCCATGACGCGCAAGCAGCGCCTTAATCTCGCCAATGTTGCATAAATCCATAAAAAAACCGCCTTTCGCAATGCTATTTTAGCAAACGAAAGGCGGCATTTCAACTATTTACTTTTCCGTCTGAACCTGCGGCTCATTTGGTGCAAGCTGCGGTGCGTCCGCACTCTCGTCCGTCTCAGGCTGCGCATAGAGCGTCACGTGCTGCGCGCCCCACAAAATGCAGTCGTTATATGTCCCCTCACCCATGTAGATATCCACAACATAGGGATTGGCCATCATGTTCGAGCCGGTATCCTCCGCGATAAAATCGCCCACCAGCGTTCCGTCGTCCAGAAACATCCACACGTGCGTGCCATACGGAATGACATTTGGATTGACGGCAAGCGTCCGATTGATCGTGGTATATGTACCGGTTGAGGTCATGCCCGTCACGCAGTAGGCCGTTGCGTAGAACGTGTCAATCAGCTCCAGGTTATTTGGAACTTCGTCTTCACCATTCGGCACGGCTACGACGGGACTTCCGTCCGCGCTGGATACCGTCTCCTGTGACGGCGTGGGCAGCTGTGTTTTGCCCGGCTGCGCTGTCTCCGGCGTCGTACTCTCGTCCGCCGTCTCCTGCTCCTGTGCGGCAGTAGTTGTAAGCAGCAGCGTTTTCACCTGCGGCGCGTCACTTTCCGCTGCCGGCTGCGTCAAATAGCTGACCGGAATTATCCGAGCTGCCATCAGCTCCGCAGAAACGTTTACCGCTGCGTCTGCAAGCTTCTCCGCCTGCATATGCGCCTGCGTCAGGCTCTGTGCCTTTTCCGGTACAGACGTTCCCGCCGCGCCAAGCAGCGCTGTACAAATACACAGGAGACTGAGTATCACAGCCGCCAATGTCAGGCGGTCGGCCTGTGCTCTTCGCATCATATTCAATTGCCTCCTTTTTTGGATGGACACGCAGAAAATTACGGCGCTCCTTATACCGCCGACTGCGCATCTGGCAAGACTATTTGAAACAGTCTTACACGATAAGTTACAATTTGGTTGCGACGTTATGTATATTCGTCACGTTGCACATTATAACATTTTTATCTCAAAAGTCAAGCAAATTATTTTGTAGTCGTTGAATCGACAACTTTTTTAAAATTTTTATAAATTTTCTATGAAATTTTTACCAATATTTTGTAGAAAAACCGTGAATATTCAGAGCACTTTTTGATTCTCAATGGTGACAAAACGGTTAAAATGATATCAAAATAATTAAAATTTGACAAGGCTTCTGAAACGTGCTATAGTGTCATCGAAAAGCATTGAAGAAGACACGGCGCAGCGCAAACGCAGCGGCAGAGAGAAGCTCATTTGGTGAAAGAGCTTTCGCAGGCAGCGCTCCGTCACCCCTTCCGAGCTGCGCTGCCAAACGCGTTATGTCAGTAAGCGGCGACGGGCTTCTCCCGTTACAGAGGCCAAAAGCGGCAGACCATACGGTCTGCAAGCAGGGTGGAACCGTGGAGCGTATATCTGCTTCACCCCTGATTGATCTCAGGGGTGAAGCAGTTTTTTGTTAAGCCCCAAATCTACAAGGAGGCAATCATCATGTCTGAAAACAACGAATTTTCCTTTGAAAACGAGCAGTACCGCAAAACCTACTGGCATACCTGCTCCCATGTCATGGCGCAGGCCGTCAAGCGCCTGTATCCGGAGGTCAAGCTTGCCATCGGTCCGTCGATTGACAACGGCTTCTACTATGACTTTGACGCACCGTTTAACTTTACGCAGGAGCACCTCGATGCCATTGAGGCCGAGATGCGCAAAATCTGCAAGGAAAAGCTGAAGCTGGAGCGCTTTGAGCTTCCGCGTGAAGAAGCCGTCAAGTTCATGGAGGAAAAGGAAGAGCCGTATAAGGTTGAGCTGATCAACGATCTTCCCGCTGACGCGCATATCTCGTTTTATAAGCAGGGCGAGTTCACCGATCTGTGCGCAGGTCCGCACTTGGACTCCACCGGCCGCATCAAGGGCAATGCCATCAAGCTGACGCAGTGCTGTGGCGCGTACTGGCGCGGCGACTCCAAGCGCAAGATGCTGCAAAGAATCTACGCTGTCGCATTTCCCAAGAAAGAGGAGCTCGACGCATACCTTGAGCAGCAGGCCGAGGCGCTCCAACGCGACCACAATAAGCTTGGCCGTGAGCTTGAGTACTTTACCACCGTTGACTGCATCGGTCAGGGTCTTCCTATTCTCCTGCCCAAGGGCGCTCGCGTTGTCCAGCTGCTGCAGCGCTGGGTTGAGGACACCGAGCAGGCACACGGCTATCTGCTGACCAAGACGCCGCTGATGGCCAAGCGCGACCTGTACAAGATCTCCGGCCACTGGGATCACTACCTTGACGGTATGTTCGTCCTTGGCGATCCGCATGACGAGACGAAAGAGTGCTTTGCGCTTCGCCCCATGACCTGCCCGTTCCAGTATCAGGTGTTCCTGAACCGCGGCCGCAGCTACCGCGATCTGCCGATGCGCCTCGGCGAAACGTCCACGCTGTTCCGCAACGAGGACTCCGGCGAGATGCACGGTCTGATCCGTGTGCGCCAGTTCACCATCTCCGAGGGTCACCTGATTCTCCGTCCTGATCAGCTGGAGGACGAGTTCCGCGACTGTCTCGATCTTGCCAAGTACTGCCTTGGCACGGTTGGTCTGCTTGACAAGTGCACGTTCCGCTTCTCGCAGTGGGATCCCGCGAACCCCAAGAACAAGTACGAGGGCACAAAGGAACAGTGGGATCACGCACAGAGTGTCATGG
>CAKTUT010000152.1 GCA_934621665.1 uncultured Oscillospiraceae bacterium
CACTCGGCGGCTATATGGCAGCCAGCGCGCGCGTGGCAGACTATGTGCGCCACAACTCACGGCCGTTTATCTTCTCCGCGTCCATTCCGCCCGCAAACGCTGCCGCTGCGCTGGCCGCGCTGCGCCATCTGCGTGCGCATCCGGAGCTGGTGGAAACGCTTCAGGGCAACGCTCTTTATATGCGCAAGTGTCTGCGTGATCGGAACATCAAAATGCGTCCGTCAAACGGTGATTGCGTTCCCATCATCCCGATTTATACATATGAAGAATTTGCCACGCTGCAAATTGCCAAGGAGATTTACGACGCGGGCGTATATGTCAACAGCTCGCTGCCGCCCGCGGCTGCGCCGCATGAGTGTCTGCTGCGCACCAGCCTGATGGCGACACACACGCACGCGCTGATTGATGAGGCAGTCGGCGTAATCGCAGAGGTTCTGGGGAGGCACGATTTATGAGTGAAAAGGTCTGTGTGATTACCGGCGGCACGTCCGGCATCGGCAAGTGTGCCGCCGAGGCAATGCGTCAAAAGGGCTATACAATCTATGAACTCAGCCGTCGGGAAAACGGCGTTGCGGGAATGCACCACATCGTGGCCGATGTGACCGACGAGGCGGCGGTAAACCGCGCGATTGACGAGGTGATGCAGCATGAGGATCACATCGACGTGCTGATCAGCAACGCCGGGTTTGGCGTGTCGGGCGCGGTGGAGTTTACGGAGCCTGCAGACGCGAAGCGCCAGCTGGACGTGAACTTTTTCGGTATGGTAAATGTGTGCCACGCGGTCCTGCCAATCATGCGCAAGGCAGGACATGGCCGGATCGTAAACACCAGCTCGGTTGCGGGCGTTGTCCCGATTCCGTTCCAGACGTTCTACTCCGCCAGCAAGGCCGCCATCAATTCGTATACCATGTCGCTTGCAAATGAGGTTCGTCCGTTCGGCATTCAGGTGTGCGCCGTCATGCCCGGCGATATCCGCACCGGCTTTACCGCCGCGCGCAAAAAGAGTCAGGCCGGCGATGAGATCTACGGCGGGCGCATCAGCCGCAGCGTAGCCGGGATGGAGCACGACGAGCAGACCGGCATGGCGCCGGAGACGGCGGGCGCGTATATCGCGTCGGTCGCCACGCGAAAAAGCGTAAAGCCGCTGCGCGCAATCGGGCTTTTGTATAAGTTCTACTGCCTGCTGGTAAAGCTGCTGCCCGTACGGACGCTCAATTGGCTGGTGCGAATGATTTATGCAAAATAAGGCCTCCGGCGGCCTTGCTTCGCAGACCTGCTTTTTCTGTCTTTCCAGAAAAAGCAGGCAAAAAGAGGCGCAGAAAACGTCAATCGACGCGCTTGCACGCGGAATTTTTGGACGCCCTATTCGGGCGCAGATTTGCCAGTATTCCGATGGCTTTCGGTTCCGATGCATGCACTGCACGTAATAGCCGATAGCCGGAAGCGAATGTTGTTTCTGCTTTGTAGTTGGAATAATGTAAACATCACCGGTTGTACACTTGTAGGGGCGGACAAAGTTGTCCGCCCCTACAGGCTGCCTCCCCTGCTAAGGGAGTCCTCGGGACATCTGTCCCGTAAGAATTCACTTTTCAACGGTTGACTTTTCCGCACAAATGTGTCAAGCTAACATCGTATCTTAAGCCGCGCGCTGGACGTGCGCCTTTTGCAGCGCCGGAATCAGCTTGCCGCATAAAAGCGCCGTAACGGCAATCTTCACGCAGTCGCCCGGCAGATAGATCAGCATACCGCTGCGCAAAATCTGCCAGAACGTAAGCCCTTTGCCGAGATAGCCGTTTGCAATCAGCGCCAGATACGGCACACCGATGGCGTAGAGCACGGCAAGTCCCGCAACACACGCAAGTGCAATGCGCCAGACGTTCGTTGTGTTTCTGCTCAGCAGGCCGATGAGCCACGCCGACGGAATCAGTCCCAGCAAAAAGCCAAATGTGGGCTGGAATACATAGGAAAAGCCGCCGCCAAGGGCAAAAATGGGCAGTCCCACAAGGCCAAGCAGCACATACACGGCCTGTGATGCCGCGCCCCACGCAGACCCCAGCAGCACGCCCGCCATGGCGGTGAACAGAAATTGCAGCGTGATCGCCGACAGTGGGAACGGAATTTTAATGAATGCGCCAACAGCAGTCAGCGCTGCGAACAGTGCAGTAAGAACCAGATTGCGAGTTTTCATGTTTCCTCCAATTGTAAACCTATAATATTGACATGCGGTTTACAATATGAGAGTATACTGGTATCCAACGCCAAAGTCAAGCGAAAATTCAGCGTGATTCTCACGCAAACGAAATGGGATGTAGCCTATGACGAATAAGGAAGCCATTTTACAGCTGCTGCGCGTGTCTGACGCACCGCTGTCGGGTCAGGAGTTGAGCCGCCAGCTTGGTATTTCGCGCGCAGCAGTATGGAAAAGCGTAGAGCAGCTGCGCCGCGAGGGGTACGCAATTGAAGCCGCGACAAACCGTGGCTATCGGCTGGCGGCTGAGAGCAACCGGCTGGACGCGGCGGAGATTGCGCGGCGGATGCAGACAGCGGACTGGAAAGACCGGCTTGTCGTGCTGGAGAGCATCGACTCCACCAACAACTATGCCAAGCGCCTCGCATCTGAGGGTGCCCCCGCCGGGACGGCAGTCATTGCCGACACGCAGACGGCAGGACGCGGGCGGCGCGGGCGCAGCTTCTTTTCCCCGCCCGGCGATGGGCTGTATCTCAGCGTGATCCTGCGCCCGGCGGCAAAGCCGGAGGAAATTCTGCACCTAACGGCCATGACCGCCGTAGCCGCGTCACGCGCGGTGGAAGCAATCTGCGGAGAGCGTCCTGGCATCAAGTGGACAAACGATCTGGTGTTTGGACGGCGGAAGCTGTGCGGCATCCTGACGGAGCTGTCGCTTGTGGCCGAGAGCCGCGAGGTGGAATACGTGGTCATCGGCATCGGCATCAACTGCGGGCAGCGCGAATTTCCGGTAGATATTGCCGACGTGGCCGCGTCCATCTATACGCAGACCGGTCGTGAAAACGTGCGCAACGCACTGGCCGCAGCGCTCTTAGACGAGCTGGCACGGATGGATGCGGCGCTTTTGACGCAGAAAGGCACTTGGCTGCGCGAATTTGCAGCGCACTGCGTGACCATCGGCCACGATGTACAGGTGATCCGCGGCAGCGAGGTGCGCCCGGCCTTTGCCGAGGGCATCGGTCCGGAAGCGGAGCTTCTGGTACGCTATCCCGACGGCACGTGCGAGGCCGTAGCCTCAGGCGAGGTGACGGTTCGCGGAATGTATGGATATGTCTGACGTTTAAGACGTTTAAAAAACCGATAAAAGGAGTGCTGAATATGGAAAATGAAGTTTTGAAATGTCTTGAAACGAGACGAAGCGTGCGCGCATATCTTCCAAAGCAGGTGGACGAGCCGACGCTGGATGCCATTTTAAAGGCAGGCACCTACGCTGCCACCGGCATGGGCAAGCAGTCGCCAAAGATCATTGTCCTGCAAAAGCCGGAGGACATCGCTGAGCTGGAGCAGATGAATGCAGCCGTTCTCGGCAATCCGAATGCAAAGCCGTTTTACGGTGCGCCGACGGTGTGCGTTGTGCTGGCGGATGCAGGCGTCGGCACGGCAGTTGAGGACGGAAGTCTTGTAATTGGCAACCTGATGAACGCGGCGCACGCGCTGGGCGTTGATTCCTGCTGGATTCACCGCGCGCGTGAGGAGTTCCAGTCTCCAGAGGGCAAGGCGCTTTTAAAGCGCTGGGGCATTGCGGGCGAATGGGTCGGCGTTGGCCACTGCATTCTCGGCTATGCCGCGCAAGCGCCAGCACAGCCAAAACCGCGCAAGGCGGATTATATTGTAAAGATTTAATTGTTCGCTTTGTCGGGGCGGTCACCCCTGTCTGGCGCAACATGAACGTAGTCTTTGGATTTCGTTTCCAAAAGAAAGCGCAGGAGCAAGGCTCCTGCGCTTGAGCTTGTCAAAAAAGTGTTTTTGACAAGCTCTCAAACGCGATCCGCTTCGCTGGGTTCGCGTTTGAAAAAGGCTGCGTGCCGCTGCGCGCATAATTCGTGCGCGAATTGCGCACAAATTCCACACTTACGGCACGTAGTGTGTTTTGCCCGACGTACACGCCGCCGGGCAAAACAGATTCACACTTTATTCCGCCGTGCGCGGCG
>CAKTUT010000153.1 GCA_934621665.1 uncultured Oscillospiraceae bacterium
AGCCCGGCTGCACCGTGGGCTGCGACTGTGACCGCTATGTTGAGGTGTGGAACATTGTGTTCTCACAGTTCAATAACGACGGCCATGGCAACTACACTGAGCTCAAGCAGAAAAACATTGACACTGGCATGGGCCTTGAGCGCCTTGCGTGTGTGTGTCAGAATGTTGCGTCGCTGTTTGACGTTGACACCGTGATGAACATCACAAACAAGGTCTCTGAAATTACCGGCGCGCACTATGAGGAGTCGGACAAGACTGACGTATCCCTGCGCGTCATCACCGACCACATCCGTTCGGCCACGTTTATGATCTGTGACGGCGTGCTGCCGTCGAACGAGGGACGCGGCTATGTACTGCGCCGACTGCTGCGCCGCGCCGCACGTCATGGCAAGCTGCTTGGCGTCAACCATCCGTTCCTGTACGACGTGATTGACACCGTTGTGCATGAAAATGAGTGCCAGTATCCCGAGCTGCGCGAAAAGCAGGCGTATATCACCCGCGTTGTGCGCACCGAGGAAGAAAACTTTGCCAAGACCATCGACGGCGGCATGAAGATTTTCTCCGATATGCTGGCCGGTCATAAGGAAAAGGGCGAGACCGTATTCTCCGGTGCGGACGCGTTTAAGCTGTATGACACCTATGGCTTCCCGATTGACCTGACAACCGAGATGGTCGCGGAAGAGGGCATGACGGTGGATGACGTGTCGTTCCGTCAGCTGATGCAGGAACAGAAAGTCCGCGCACGTGAGGCGCGTAAGGCGCTGGGCGACCTCGGCTGGGCAGGCGTGGAATTCGGCAAAGAAATTCCGGCTACTGAGTTTACCGGCTATACGACGCTGGAGAGCGAGGGCAAGATTGTTGCCATCGTGGCCGAGGACGAGCTGCGCGATGCCATTACGGCCGGTCAGGACGCAATCGTCGTTCTGGACAAGTCTCCATTCTACGCCGAGATGGGCGGTCAGGTGGCTGACCATGGCGTTATCCGTGCGGGCGAAGCAGAATTTGTTGTCTCTGATGTTCAGAAGAACAAGGGCGGCAAATTCATGCACTATGGCAAGCTGAAAACTGGAAGCATGACTGTTGGCGATTCTGTGACGGCCAGCGTAGATGCCCATCGCCGCAAGGCAATCATGCGCGCGCACTCGGCAACGCATCTGCTGGACTATGCGCTGCGCACGGTGCTTGGCGATCATGCGCATCAGGCGGGCTCTCTGGTTGAGCCTGACCATCTGCGCTATGACTTTACGCACTTCTCGGCGGTTACAGCGGATGAACTGGTCAAAATCAGCCGCGTGGTCAGCACGATGATCCTTGACGGTCTTGACGTTGAAATTAGGGAAATGCCGATTGACGAGGCGAAGAAGCTTGGCGCTGTTGCGCTATTCGGCGAAAAATACGGCAGCGTTGTGCGCGTCGTCAACATGGGCGGCAAGTCCATTGAGCTTTGCGGGGGTACGCACGTGGATAACACCGCAAAGGTCGGCCCATTCCGCATCATCAGCGAATCGTCGGTTGCCTCCGGCGTGCGCCGCATTGAGGCCGTTACCGGTGAAGCGTTCCTCAACCTGGTTGACGAAATGAACGCAAAGCTTCTGAAAGTGGCGGAGACGCTGAAAACAACACCCGCTGAGCTGTTTGCCAAGGCGCAGAGCAGCATGAACGAAATCCGCGAGCTGCATCAGACAGTGGAGCGCATGAAAGACAAGCTCTTTGCAGGCGATGTTGAGAGCATGATGTTCTCGGCCAAGGACGTGGGCGGATTGAAAGTCATCACGGCAAACCGTGAGAATATGGACGCAAATGACCTGAGAAAGCTTGGCGATTTCCTGCGCAATAAGAACGAAAGCACAATTGCCGTGCTCTCCACGGTCAATGGAGAAAAGGTCACGCTTCTTGCCGTGTGCGGCAAGAATGCGATTGCCAGCGGCATCAAGGCCGGCGATATCATCCGCACCATTGCGCCGATTGTCGGCGGAAAGGGCGGCGGCAAGCCCGACTCCGCCCTGGGCGGCGGCACGAATGTGCTGAAAGTGGACGATGCGCTGGCGGCCGTCGATGATTATGTGGCTGCAAACGCCAAATGAGGAGGATGCAAGATGTCTGACTGCCTGTTTTGTAAAATCATTGCCGGGGAAATTCCAAGCACTAAGGTCTATGAGGACGAGCTGTGCTATGCGTTCGTCGATATTGCGCCCATGGCGCCGAAGCATTTTCTGGTTGTCCCCAAACAGCATTTTGCGTCTGCCGCCGAAGTAACGCCGGAAAATGAGGCTGTTATCGGCCATATTTATTCGGTGATTGCAAAGCTTGCAAAGGAGCAGGGCTTTTCTGACGGCTACCGTGTGGTGACGAACGTCGGTGACATCGCCGGACAGACTGTTCACCATATCCATTTTCATGTTCTTTCCGGCAAACAACTGGGAAGCTTCAACTGAATTTCCGCAGGCGGTACAGCAGGCGCTGTGCCGCCTGCATTTTTGCGCACTTTTGCGGATTTGCGCAAAAAACAGGCGCAGTATGTATTCTGTCCGTTGCAAAAAAGCGCCGACTGCGCTATCTTACACAACTGTCAGCGGAAAACTTTGCAAGAAACCGGCATTTCTGAACTTGCAGCAGTGCCTGGAGTCTGCTATGATAGAGCAAAATTCAAGAGCTGGCGGTGGAGGCAGTTTGCCCGCCTGCCGTGCGAATACAGGTAACTGAAACCGGAAAGGAAGATCGACAGAGCCTATGAGTAAGGACAAAACACAGACGCAGAAAACCGGTGTCTCATTTCTGGAAAAGCTCTCAACGGTAATTGTTGACAAGCGCAATCTTGTATTTCTGATTGTGATTATTCTGCTTGTCTTTTCTGCTTTTTCCAAGAACTGGGTTGAGGTAGAAAGTGATCTGACAGCATATCTGCCGGAAACGTCACAGACAAAGCAGGCGCTGAATGTAATGGACGATCAGTTTATTACATACGGCTCGGCAGAGGTGATGGTGGCAAACATTACCATGCAGCAGGCCGCGGCGCTGAAAGATCAGATTGCCGACGTCAAGGGTGTGCAGATGATCAGCTATGACGAGACGGACGCGCACTATAACAATATGTCGGCGCTTTATTCCATTACGTTCGACTATTCCGAGGATGACGACGCGTGTCTGGAATCGCTGGATGCGGTAAAGGAACTTCTCGCGCCATATGACGTTTACGTCAAGACAGGCCTTGGAAACGCGCAGGAGGAGACGATTGAGCGCGAGATCAACATCATCATGATCTATGTCGCCATTGTCATTGTCACGGTTCTGCTGTTTACCTCTGAGACCTATGGCGAAGTACCGGTGCTGATTTTGACGTTTGTGGTGGCGCTGGTTATCAACCAGGGCACAAACTATCTGCTTGGAAAGATCTCATTTGTGTCAAACTCGGTCACCAGTATTTTGCAGCTGGCGCTGTCGATTGACTACGCGATCATTTTCTGTAACCGCTTTAAGGAAGAACACCGGATGCTTCCCATTCGGGAGGCTGTCATTATTGCGTTATCCAAGTCCATTCCCGAAATCGGTGCAAGCTCGCTGACTACCGTCGGCGGCCTGGTTGCAATGCTGTTCATGCAGTTCCGGCTTGGCCCGGACATGGCTATCTGCCTGATCAAGTCCATTGTGTTTGCACTGCTTTCGTCGTTTATTGTCATGCCGGGTCTTTTGATGCTCTTTGGCCCGCTGATTGACAAGACGGGACACAAGAGCTTTATCCCGAAAATTTCGTTCGTCGGCAAGCTGGACTATGCGACACGTCATGTTGTCCCGGCGCTGTTTGTCGTTCTGATTGCGTTTGCGTTCCATTTTTCTCAGAGCTGCCCATTTGCCTATGGCTACAGCATTCTGGAAACGCCAAAACTTAATGAGACACAGATTGCCGAGCAGATGATCGAGGATAATTTCTCAACCACCAATATGATGGCACTGATGGTTCCGGCGGGGGACTATGACAAGGAACGGGCGCTGCTGGAAGAACTGGGGAGCTATGACGAGGTTGACAGCAGCATGGGCATGACCAATATTGAGGCCATGGACGGCTATATGCTGGCCGACAAGCTCAAGCCCCGTCAGTTTGCCGAGCTTGCAAATCTTGACTATGAGGTGGCCGAAGTCATCTACGGTGCATATGCGGCTAACAGCGAA
>CAKTUT010000154.1 GCA_934621665.1 uncultured Oscillospiraceae bacterium
CGGGTTCGTGTTTTTGATCCTGACCGGGTATTGCAGCCGTTTTTCATATACAAACATACTCAGCCCTCCTTACGGTAATCCCACGGCCACGGGTCATCCGGCCAGCGATAGTTTCCGCTCTGCGCCGAAAGCATCTGCGTCAGATTGCCACCGCTCTGCTGATACTGCTGAAGCGCGTCCTCATAGCGCTCAGCGTACTGGTTATAAAGCGCTGTCGCTTCCTCGTCGTCGCGGTGCGTATCCAGATACAGCCCCAGCTCGTTGATGGCAAAGCCCAGCGCCTGAATCTGCGCAAGCTGCGTGCCGGTTTTCGGTTCGGTGTTGACCATACCGCGGTACGGCAGATCAAGCCCCGGGAATATCGTCCCGCGAATCAGGCCGTAATCCGCCTGATACTGCTCACTTCCCGTCTGCTGGAACGGTACATATGGATTTGCCAGCGGCGCACAGCTCGGCAGCTTGCCGTCTGCATCCGCACAGACATACTGCGTCTGCGGCGTCTGTGCGTCCTGCGCGCTTTGCGCCGCCTGCCGCTGTTGATTTTGCGTACAATGCTGCAAAATAATCTTCCTTTCATCTGATCTTTTGGGCGCTTCACCGCCCATTCCCAATGTATGCCGACACGTTTCGACCGGTGACCGGTTTCTTGGCGGGAACAGATAAATGAACGCGCCGAAGCGGCTTTCCGCTCCGGCGCGTTCGCGCATTCCAATTCAGATTTCAAGCGCCGTTGGATAGTCTGTCAGCACGCGCACATTCGGCAACTCCGCGCCATAGCGCTGTAAGTTCCGTTCGCACTTGCGCCCGATGGCACTGGCGCGCAACTCTCCCTCCGGCATATGGTAGATGTAATTCTGCCGTGCGCACTGTTGCAGCAGCGCGCGCGTCTCCGGATATGACAGATACTGGCTGTTCCAGAATGATGCATCCACCGTCCGCCCATTCAAAAGCCGCCAGTGCTTCTCCGCGTCCGGCGCGGCATCCGCCGTAAGATAGATGATTTTCTCACCGTCCGACACCAGCAGGACATCATGCGCAGCATCCGGAAACTGCGGCACAGGCGTATGCGCAAAGCGGTGACACTCGATTCTGAACCGTCCGATTGTCAGCCACACACACTCCGGCATATTCCAGTCAGGCAGAAATATTTTCAGCTGCGGCCGCGCGCACAAGACCGTCTCGACGCGCTGCGCGTCATAATGATCGGGATGCAGGTGTGTAAATATCATCCCGCGCAGTCCTAAAAACTCGCCCGCCCCCGCCGCAAGCCGCTGCACCGAATCCTCCGGCAGCGCATAAAACGGCGGGAAATTGCCGTTCGGCGCGTCAATCAGAAGCTTCTCTCCGTGCGACTCCAGCAGCAGTCCGCAACTGCACAAAAGCGTTGCTCTCATTGCAGCATCTCCAAAAATTCCCGCTCACTGAGCACCGGAATGCCAAGCTCGTTTGCCTTTTTCAGTTTGCTGCCCGCGTTTTCGCCCGCAACCACATAGCTTGTCTTTTTCGACACCGAGCCGGAAGACTTGCCGCCGAACGACTCGATCTTCTCTGTCGCCTCTTCACGCGTAAACAGGTTCAGCGCGCCCGTCAGCACAAACGTCAGCCCCGCAAAGCGCGTATCCGTCACCTGATTGTGACTTTCAAAATTCACACCCACCGCGCGCAGCCGCGCGATCAGGTCGCGGGACTGCGGACTGTCAAACCACGCTCGGATGCTCCGTGCCGTAATCTCGCCCACATCCGGCACTGCCGTCAGCGTCTCAACCGACGCGTCCATCAGCGCGTCCAGCGACCCGAACGACATGGCAAGTGTCTTTGCCGCCTTTGTCCCCACCTGACGGATGCCAAAGGCGTTGATCAGGCGGCTAAGGTCATTTTCCTTGCTGTGTTCAATGGCCGCTCTCAGATTTTCCGCCGACTTTTTACCCTGTCCGGGCAGCTCGGCAAAGGCGTCATAGTCCAGCTGATAAAGGTCAGCCGGATTTGCAATCATTTTATTTGCGATCAGCTGGTCAATGATCGCGCTGCCAAGGCCGTCAATGTCCATCGCCTCGCGCGAGACAAAATGCGCCAGATTTCGTGACAGCTGTGCCGGACACTCCGCACCCGTACAGCGCATGGCCGCGCCGTCCTCGTCGCGCACAACCGGCGCGCCACACACCGGGCACGTCTGCGGCAGCGCATACGGCACAGTCCCCGTCGGGCGCTTGTCCAGTTCCACCTCCAGAATCTCCGGGATAATCTCGCCCGCCTTGCGGATTTTTACCGTATCGCCCACGCGGATGTCTTTCTGCGTGATAAAGTCCTGATTGTGAAGCGTCGCATTCGTCACCGTCGTCCCTGCCAGATATACCGGCGCAACAACCGCTTTCGGCGTCAGGACGCCGGTTCTGCCCACCTGCACCACAATTTCCTCAACGACCGTTTCCTTGATCTCCGGCGGGTATTTGAACGCCGCCGCCCAGCGCGGGAATTTTGCCGTGCTGCCCATACGCACGCGGCCGTCCAGATCGTTGAGCTTCATCACCGCGCCGTCAATGTCATAATCCAGATTATAGCGGCCATCGTTGATGGCTGTAATCTGCGTCTCGGCCTCCTTTGCCGACGCGCAGAGCGTGTAGGGAATGACCTTGAAATGGAGCTTTCGCAGGTAGTCCAGCGTCTGGCTGTGCGTCTGGAACGCCACGCCGTCCGCCAGCTGCAAATTGAACACCAAGATATCAAGCGACCGCTTCGCCGCAATTTTCGGGTCAAGCTGCCGGAGCGAGCCTGCCGCCGCGTTGCGCGGATTGGCAAACAGCGGCTCACCTGCCTGTTCGCGCTGCTCGTTGAGACGTGCAAAGCTGCTGCGCGGCATATACACCTCGCCGCGTACAATCAGCCGCGTGGGCGCGCCGTCAAGGCGCATCGGGATAGAGCGGATGGTTTTCAGATTCTCCGTCACGTCCTCGCCCACAAGACCGTCACCGCGCGTCGCGCCGCGGACAAATGTGCCGTCAATGTATTCCAATGCTACCGACAGTCCGTCAACCTTTGGCTCGACGGAGTAGACCGCGTCCGGTTCACTTTCACGCACACGCGCGTCAAACTCCTCAAATTCTTCAAAGGAAAACACGTCCTGAAGGCTCTCCAGCGGCACAGCGTGGCGCACCTTTTCAAACGCGCTCACCGGCGCGCCGCCCACGCGTCTGGTGGGGCTGAGCGGCGATGCATACTCCGGGTGCGCCGCCTCCAGCTCCTCCAGACGGCGCAGCATCCGGTCATATTCATAGTCCTCAATCTTCGGGTCATCCAGCACATAGTACTGATAGCTGTGATATTCCAGTTCCTTTGTCAGCCGCTCAATCTCCTGCTTTGCGTCCATTCAGCTTTCCTGCCCTTCGTTTCGTTCCCGCGTGCCGCCAAGCTGGATATAGCTCTCCGGCACTGCGCCCACAATGATCGTCTGCGCCACCACCAGCTCCGACGAGACCGTCACCGTCTCGCTTCCCGCCGGTGTCTGCACACAGATGTTGATAGATACGTACAAAATAATACGCTGCTGCGTCTGGTTGATGCCCGCCTCGGTAAACTCGCTGAAAAAGTCCGCATCCGTCGTGCTCAGTGACACCACCTGAATTGGAATTCTTGGTCCGCTGCCCGCAAAAAATTCCGGCATCAAAACGCTTCCCAGCGGAATAGACAGCTGATCGGTGTCCATCTCCAAAAGCTCCCGGCTGAGCAGCGCCAGCGTCTGCGTTTTCAGCTGGTTCACCTCGGCCATATTCGTTTGCACCGCCGTAATCGCACCGTAAGCATCCTTTTCCAGACACACAATGCTGCCATAGTCCACACAGCCGCTTACGATCTGCTCGTTGATCGTATCGTTGATGCGGTCGGACGCGATGTTAATTACGCGCGTCCGCGCCGCCTCGCGTATAAACGGCGCAATCTGAAGCCGCACCACAAGCGCCGCCGCCAGCAGCAAAAGCATCAGTGCCAGCAAAAGCAGTTTCCGCCGTATCCGCCGTTTCCGGTTCATGGCCACACCTCCACAGGATATCCCTATGAGGCGCGGAACATGAATATGCAGCGCTCTGCTTTACAGCTTTGTCATATGATTGCTGGCTGTATTTGCCATCAGGCGCTTTGTCCCCACGCCGTCAAACGC
>CAKTUT010000155.1 GCA_934621665.1 uncultured Oscillospiraceae bacterium
CATCCTGGCGGCGTCCGAGTCTGTGCGCCTGCCAAAAACGCAGTGCGCGTTTCTGGGAGAACTGAGCCTTGAGGGGCAGCTGCGCGGCGTGAGCGGCGTATTGCCCATGGCGCTGGCGGCGCGGGAGCTTGGCGTGCAGGAGCTGTATGTCCCGGCGGAAAACGCGCCGGAGGCGACGCTTGCAGATGGGCTTACGGTCTATGGCGTCCAATCCGTGCAGCAGTTGGTCGCGCACCTGTCCGGGCGCGAGACCATGCAGCCGGCCGAGCGATGGACGCCGGATGCGCAGTCACTCCCAATGCCAGACTTCCGTGACGTCAAGGGACAGGAGAACGCGCGCCGTGCCATGGAAATTGCGGCGGCGGGCGGACACAACATTCTGCTGATCGGTCCGCCGGGCTCAGGCAAGAGTATGCTCTCCAAGCGTCTGCCGTCGATTCTGCCTGATATGACGCGCGCCGAAGCACTTGAGGTCACAAAAATCTATTCCGTCATGGGAATGCTTTCCAGCACACACCCCATGGTGCAGGCAAGACCGTTTCGAAGTCCGCACCACACGGTCTCGTCCGTTGCGCTCTCGGGCGGCGGCTCTACGCCAAAACCGGGCGAAATTTCGCTGGCGCACAAAGGCGTTTTATTCCTTGATGAGCTGCCGGAATTCCGGCGCGATGCGCTGGAGGTGCTGCGCCAGCCGATTGAGGACGGACATGTGACGATTTCACGCGTACAGGGTTCAGTGACGTATCCGGCGCAGTTCATGCTGGTATGCGCGATGAATCCGTGCAAGTGCGGCTGGTACGGCGACCCGAGCGGCCGGTGCACGTGCTCACAGGCGGCGGTGGATTCCTATCTTAGCCGCGTTTCCGGGCCGCTGCTTGACCGGATTGATCTGATTGTTGAAGTTCCGGCGGTGAAATTTGACGAGCTTAGCCGCCGCGGCGCGGCAGAGCCGTCGTGTGAGATCAAAAAGCGTGTGGATGCGGCGCGTGCGGTGCAGCGGGCGCGCTTTGGTGCACAAAGCACCAAATGCAATGCTCAGATGGAGCCGAAAGACATCCGTGAGAGCTGCGCGCTTGACGACGCGTGCAGTCAGCTGATGCGAAGCGCGTTTGAGCGGCTGAAAATGACGGCCAGAAGCTATGACCGCGTGCTGCGTGTGGCGCGCACAATTGCGGATCTGGACGGAAGC
Source organism: uncultured Oscillospiraceae bacterium (assembly GCA_934621665.1). GTDB lineage: Bacteria > Bacillota > Clostridia > Oscillospirales > Oscillospiraceae > CAG-170. The sequence continues at coordinate 1,190 of CAKTUT010000155.1, forward strand.
GAACAGATTCAGCCGCAGCATATTGCAGAAGCGGTGCAGTACCGCTCTTTTCAATTTGGAAACAGGTAGGGTATGAAAATGAAAGAAATGTTTTTGCTAAAGCTTGGCGAGATTGTGCTCAAGGGCGCAAACCGCCGTACGTTTGAGGATGTACTGAAAAAGAACGTCCGCCGGAGAGTTGCCTCGTTCGGCAATTTCAAGGTCTACATCATGCAGTCCACAGTGTACGTTGAGCCGCTGGATGACGACTGCGATCTGGACGGCGCATGGGAGGCCTGCGGCGCAGTTTTCGGCATCAGCTCAATGTGCCGCTGCCGCGCGTGTGAAAAGAATCTGGATGCCATCTTCCAGGCAGTTATGGACTATCTGGGCGATGAGATTTCCATGCAGAAGAGCTTCAAGGTAGAGTCAAAGCGTTCGGACAAGTCGTTCCCGCTGAACTCTATCCAGATTTCACAGGAAATCGGCGGGCGCATCGCCGAGGCGTTCCCCAATGTTGCGGTCGACGTCCACAATCCAAGCTATATCGTAAATGTGGAGGTGCGCGACTTCGCGGCCTATATCCACGGTCCGGCTACGCCCGGCGCGGGCGGCCTGCCAACCGGAACGGGCGGACGCGCGGTGGTTTTGCTTTCGGGCGGTATTGACTCGCCGGTTGCGGGCTATATGATCGCCAAGCGCGGCGTTGAGCTTGAGTGCGTGCATTTCTTCTCCTATCCGTATACCTCCGAGCGCGCAAAAGAAAAGGTGCTGGAGCTTGCGCGGCTGATGACGCGCTGGTGCGGCAGAATGACGGTGGATATCGTCGGCTTCACCGAAATTCAGGAGGCCATCCGTGACAACTGCCGCGAGGAGTACTTCACGATTATCATGCGACGGTTCATGATGCGCATTTCTGAGCGCATTGCGCGCGATCATGGTGCAAAGTGTCTTGTTACGGGCGAGAACCTCGGTCAGGTGGCAAGCCAGACCATGGACGCCATGGCGGTGACCGGTGCGGTTGTCAATCTGCCCATGTTCCATCCACTGATCGGTATGGACAAGGAGGAAATCGTCACGATTGCACGGCGCATTGGCACGCTGGAAACGTCAATTCTGCCGTATGAGGACTGCTGCACGGTCTTTACGCCGAAACACCCGAAAACAAAGCCGGTGCTTGCGCTGGTAGAGGCGGAAGAGCAGAGGCTCGATGTGGATGGGCTGATTGAACGCGCGCTTGCAAACACCGAGAAAGTGCAGATTCGCTATTATGAAAACTGAGGAACGGACAGCGGAAGCACTGGCGCGCGAGGTGATCCTGACGCTTGGCAAGCAGGGAATTCATCTGGCCACGGCGGAGTCATGTACAGGCGGCCTTGTGGGAAAGCTTCTGACGGATGTGCCGGGTGCGTCGGCAGTTTACTATGGCGGCGTGATTTCGTATGTCAACGACGTAAAACACCGGCTGCTTGGCGTCAGTGAGGATACGCTGCGCGTCTATACGGCGGTGTCACGACAGACGGCGCACGAGATGGCGCGTGGCGCGCGTGTGGCAACACATACAGAGGCGGCTGTCAGCGTGACAGGACTGGCCGGCCCTGACGGAGATGGTACGGGCAGACCGGTTGGACTGGTTTATATCGCGCTGGACACCGAGGGGTTCTCGTTTTGCAAGGAACTGCATCTGCACGGTGCGCGTGAGCAGATTCGCGAGAACGCGGCGTGTGAAATTTTTGAAATGATTCTGGAATATCTGGGATAAAACAGCTGCGTGCCGCTGGACAGGGTGTTGTCCGGCGGCACGTTTTTATGTGCGGCGGATCATAGTAAGAAAATTTCGACAAACGTAAAATAAGACTTGCAAATTTGCAAAAGTTGTGGTAAGATACGTTTAACCGCAGAAAGCGGGTTTATTTCGAGGATCGAGTTAGACTAATCTAACTATTGTGGACACGATAAGAGTCAAGCGGATAGAATTTGTATTCAAAAATCCGCATTTTTTATGAAACAGAAGTTAGAATAAACTAACTACGACAAAACATGGCAGGAGGTGCAGAAAATGTCAGAAGAAACGCTCGTCCGCCAGGCTGCACCGACGCTGGCCGGTGTGAAAACCGGGAGTATGTTTACCTGCGAATGTGATGACCGCGCCGCACTTTTGACACAGCTGCGTGAGCTCAATCGCCGTCTGACGCCAAAGGGGCTTTGCCTGCTGCCGCTGCGGTTTCAAAATGGCCGCGTGCTGCTGTATCTCTACCGGCCGGCGCAGCTCAAGCGCGATCTTGCCGACACGCATGCAAGCGAAATTCTGACGCAGGCCGGATATCCAGCGGGTGGAAGCAGCCGCCAGATTGCGCAGCTGATTCGCCGATTCCAGACACAGAAAGCGTTCCCGCATGAGGTAGGGCTGTTTCTCAGCTACCCGCCGGAGGATGTGCGCGGGTTTATTGAAAACGGCGCGCGCGACTGCAAATGCGCCGGACTCTGGAAAGTCTACGGTGACCCGCAGAAGGCAGAGAAGCTTTTTGCAAAGTTTAAAAAATGTACGAAAATCTACTGCGCGCTCTGGCAGGCGGGGACGGATATTGACCGGCTTGCTGTTGCGGTCTGACAGAATGATTTTATGATTTCAGAAAGGAACACAATGATATGAAAAAGACAGCTGTTATTTATTGGAGCGGAACGGGCAACACCGAGTCTATGGCCGAGGCCGTGGCTGAGGGCATGCGCGGTGCGGGTGCAGAGGTTACGCTTCTGACGCCCGATCAGATGAGTGTACCGAAACTGGATGAATATGAAGCGGTTGCGCTTGGCTGCCCGGCCATGGGCAGTGAGGTACTGGAGGAATCTGAGTTCCAGCCGATGTTTGACGACTGCAAGTCAAAGCTTGGCTGCAAAAAGGTTGCGCTGTTCGGCTCTTATGGCTGGGGTGACGGCGAGTGGATGCGCGAGTGGGAAAA
>CAKTUT010000156.1 GCA_934621665.1 uncultured Oscillospiraceae bacterium
TTATTCCGCCGTGCGCGGCGGAACTCTACGAGGTTTTTCGACATGCTCAAAGGGACGATGCTGCGCATCGTCCCTTTTCCTATTTTTATTTTTTATTTTGCACTCTCACTCGGCTCCGTCAGCTCGCCGCGCGCTTTCAGGTCGTTCAAAATCTGTGCATAGAATTCCTCGCTGATCTTGAACTTTCTGCGGTAGATCACATAGCCCGCGATGATGCACACCAGCGGCAGGGCAAACATGGAGAGCTTGACAACCAGCTTCCCCTGCGCATCAATGGCCGCGGCGGCCACGTTGCCGGTCTTGATGCCCGAGAGCATCAGCGAGATGCTGATCAGTCCCGTTGACAATGCGCCGCCGATCTTATTGATAAGCGGCTGGATGGAGAACGTAATCGACTCGGTGCGCTTGCCAAGCTTCCACTGCCCATATTCAATTGTATCGGCCAGGAACATCAGCATCAGAAGCTGGATAAATGCCTGACCCACGAACAAAATAACCGCCGCCAGCGCAATCAGCGCCAGCGAGTGCTCGGCAAAGAAGAACACGCCATAGCCCGCCAGAATCAATACGGTTGAGCCCGCATAGAGCTGCGCGCGCGTGTGCTTTTTGGAAAACAGCGGGAACAGGCTCAGCGCCAGCAGCTGCGCCACGCCGCACACGGCGGCCAGCACCGCGTACATTCCGATATCGCCGAAGAGATACTGCATATAATAGGTGGCAAAGCCGGTGGTGGTGCAGTAGCCCACCATAAAAAGCGCCATGGAGAGCGTTGTCCACATCAGCTGGTCGTTGCCGGTGAGTGCGCGCCACATATCCTTGAGCGACACGGCCTCCTCGGCCTCTTCCTTAAAGTTGTGCGGCTGCCTGACGCCGAAAATCGTAAAGCACATGAAGCCAAGATACAGCGCGCAGATCACCGCCGCCACCAGAAACCAGCTCTGCGGCGTATTGCCGAGCGCAGCGGTAATCGGCTGCCATGCCACCATGATGGCGAACATGCCGATGTTCGCGCAGATGCGCGCAAAGGCGCCGTAATTCTCGCGCTGCTTCTGGTCGGTTGTCAGCGAGGGGAGCATCGTCCAATAGCCGATGTCGTTGATACCGTAGGAAACATCCCACAGCACATATGCCACGCCGAAAATAACGACATAGCTCCAGCCGTGGCCGAGGTTTGCAAACAAGATCAGATAGAAAATCACGCTGACAAGCCCGCCGACCACCATGGCGGGCTTAAACTTGCCATACGGCGAGCGGATATTGTCCACGACAAAGCCGGTGATGGGGTCATTGAGCGCGTCGGCGATGCGCAGGATGGATAAAATCAGGCTGACGGCAGTAAATACCTGAATTGGCAGACTCAGAACGTTTGACAGATAGTACAAAATTGCGTTTGCCTCAAACGAGTAGAACATATCCCGGCCAATGGTGCCAAGGCCGAAGAAATACTTGTTCCGGCGGACGGTGCGGTTATCCATATGGTTTCCCCCTTTTCTGCTTCTATCTTAACTTTTTCATGGAATGCTGTCAATGCAGGATTTTTATGATATAATAAGAGCAGCAATAAGGAGGAACGCATATGGAGCGAACAAGATGGTATAAGGACATGGTTTTCTACCAGATTTGGCCGCGCAGCTTTAAGGACGGCAACGGCGACGGCATGGGCGATCTGTGGGGCGTATTGGAAAAGCTGGATTACATCAAGGCGCTTGGCTGCGACGGCATCTGGTTTTCGCCGCTGTATCCCTCGCCCGGCGCGGACTGCGGCTATGACATCTCCAACTATATGGACATCGCCCCGGAGTTTGGCGGCATGGAGGCGTTCCGCCAGGTTCTGACCGGTGCGCACGCGCGCGGGATGAAAATCATCATGGATCTGGTCATCAACCACACCAGCGACGAGCACGAGTGGTTTCAGAAGAGCCGCCAGCGCATCGACCCCTACACCGACTATTATATCTGGCGTCCGGCCAAGCCCGGCGGCAAGCTGCCGAATAACTGGGACAGCATGTTTGAGGGACGCGCGTGGCAGTGGGACGAGGTGCGCCAGGAGTACTATCTGCACCTGTTCGCCGTCAAGCAGCCCGATCTCAACATGGATAACCCGCTTGTGCGCGAGGAGGTCAAGAAAATCCTGCGCTTCTGGCTGGACATGGGCGTGGACGGCTTCCGCGAGGATGTCATCACGTTCATCTCAAAAAAGGAGGGGCTGCCCGACGACCGGCTGCTGCCCATCTGCCGCGGTATTTTCCACTATAACCACGGCCCGCATATCCACGACTACCTGTCGGAGTTCCGGCGCGACGTGCTGTCGGACTATGACTGCGTGACGATTGCCGAGGCGCCCTTGATCACACCCAAGGTGGCGCTGGAATATATCGAGGAAGCACCCGACAGCGAAATTGACATGATGATTCAGTTCCAGTGTATGTGCGCCGACTGCCTGTTCTCGGATTTCTATCCCACGCCGTTCTCGCTGCGCCGGCTCAAGCGCGCGTTTTCCAGCTGGCAGGAGCAGCTGGAGGGCAGAGGCTGGAATATGCTGTATCTGGAAAACCACGACCATCCGCGTGTGCTCTCGCGCTATGGCAGCGAGAAATTCCGCCGCGAGAGCGGCAAGATGCTGGCCGTGAGCTATCTGTTCCAAAAGGGCACGCCGTTTGTCTATCAGGGACAGGAGCTCGGTATGATCAACTGGCGGCCGGAGAGCGCCGAGGCGTATGAGGATGTGCAGACACGCTATCTGTATGCACACAGTCTGACGTGGCTGCCGGAAAAGCTGCGGCTGAAGCGTCTGTGGCGCGGCTCACGCGACTCGTCCCGCACGCCGGTGCAGTGGACGGGCGGCGAAAACGCCGGCTTCTCCACAGTAAAGCCGTGGTTCTCGGTCAATGAAACATACCACACCATCAACTGCTCAGCCGAGGAGGCCGACGCGCAGTCAATCCTGCATTTCTACCGCGAGGCCATCCGCCTGCGCAAAAGTCTGCCGGTTGTGCGCGAGGGCAGCTACCGCGAATATGGCGCGCTGTCGGGAAAGCTCTATACCTATACGCGCGAAAGTGCGTCGCAGCGCCTGCTGGTCGTCTGCTCGTTTACGGAAAAGCCCGTGCGCTTCCGCGCCCCGGAGGGCTACGACCTGTCAAAGGGCAAGCTGGTGCTGCAAAACTATATGAGTGCCGAAAGCCGCCCCGATGGGTTTACCACACGCCCATATGAGGCAAGGGTTTATCTGTTTGAATAAGAAAGCATAAGTCTCTTTCGTGCCTCCGGCGGCTCGTCCTCGCAAGGCAGAAAAAGCAGGCAAAAAGAGGCGCTGGAGACGCGTGGTGCATTCTGCCTCAGCATGACGGCAAGTACCAGAATCGGGCATTGCGGCCATCACACGAAAGACTCTCTACAGAACTAGACTACAGCGCCGCCTGTATGGTGACAGCTCTCCCAATGAAGCTAGTTGCCGCGCAAGAACCTGAGTGAATCGACTGCCGAGAAAAGCACAACGCACCTGCGCATTCGCCGGGAGGGTTTCAATTTTGCAGAGTCAAAGGCTCCCTTGTGTAAAGGGAGCTGTCAGCGAAGCTGACTGAGGGATTGGAAACAATCAGATTCTGCATTTTCACCGGCAAGCCGGAGAAAATGCAATACCTTTTACTGTACAATCCCTCCGGCAAAACCTCCGGTTTTGCCACCTCCCTTTGCACAAGGGAGGCTTTGGCGCGTACAGTATTCCGACTATAAAGCAGAAACAACATTTGCTTCCGACTCTCGACTACTGCGTGCAGTACATTCAACAGCACCGAAAATAATCGGAATATTACCAAATCTGCGCCCGAACAGGGCGTATAAAAAGTCCGCGCGCAAGCGCGCCAATTGACGTTTCCAGCGGATCTTTTTGCCTTATAGAACCAAAATGCAAACCAGCGCTAGCGTTTGCATTTTGGAGAGGACGAGCAGCGGAATGGACGAGACCTGCCGCTTGCGGCGGGGCGAGGGATATGAAGCTTGCGAGGACGAAGCGAATCTTTTTGCCTACTTTTTCTGGCGCAACAGAAAAAGTAGGTCTGCGAAGCATTCCCGCGCAGGGAACGAAAA
>CAKTUT010000157.1 GCA_934621665.1 uncultured Oscillospiraceae bacterium
GCTCAGGCATGGAAATCGCCAGCCGCATCTATGACCGCCACAAGCGGCTGACCGAGTTTTTGACGCGTCTTGGTGTTGACCCGGTTACGGCACGCGAGGATGCGTGCAAAATTGAGCACGACCTGAGCGACGCGTCGTTTGAGGCCATCTGCCGCCATGTCGGCGGCAATCTGGATCGGAAATAACACAAAGCGCCTCCGCGGGATTGCCCGCGGAGGCGTATTTTTCGTATTTTATCTCTCAGCCGACTTCCTCTGGCGCAGGGACGCTGGAAATTCCGCCATGCTTCGTGGTGGAAAGTCCCGCCGCACGGCAGGCAAAGCCCACAATTTCACGCAACGCCACCTCGTCCAGCTCGTCTGGCGCTTTTCCGCTTTGCAGCACTTTCCATACGGCGCTGCCGCCAAAAATATCGCCCGCGCCGGTCGTATCCACCACATGGATGTCCTTGAGACCGTCCACATGGCCGCATGCCGTTTTGTTCTGGAACCAGCAGCCGTCCGCACCGCACGTGACGAACACCAGCTTCACGCCGTACTGCGCCAGAATGTGCGCCGCGCCATCCTGCGGCGTCATGCCGAACAGGAATTCCACCTCTTCGTCGCTGATTTTGACCACATCTGCCTGCGACAGCCCCCACAGCATCTGCTGCTTTGCCTGCTCCAGATCGCGCCAGAGCGGCTTGCGCAGATTGGGATCAAATGTGATCAGCTTTCCGTGCGTCTTGGCATACGCCACCGCGCAATAGGTCGTCTCGCGCGCAGGCTCGTCCGTCAGCGACAGCGTGCCAAAATGCAGTGCGCGGCATGCGTCAAGCAGCGACAGATCAACCTCTTTAAACCGCAGCTGCGTATCCGCACCGGGCTTGCGTGCAAACGAAAACTCCCGGTCGCCATGCTCGTCCAGCGTAACAAACGCAAGCGTTGTAAACACATCGTCCGATGCAACCAGCCCCTTTGTCTCGATCCCGGCTTTCTCCAGTGTTCCAGTCAAAAGCTTTCCAAACGCGTCCGTACCGACCTTGCCGAGCATGGCCGTCCGGCCACCGAATTTGGCAATGGCCGCCAGAAAGTTTGCCGGTGCGCCGCCCGGATGCGCCGCCATGGTGGGATAGCCGTCCGCATCGGTGCTTTGGCAGGTAAAGTCAATCAGGAGTTCGCCCAGTGCAACCACGTCATACTGATTCATTTTCATTTCCTCGCTTTATTGGATTCTGTGCGCGCGTAAAACATTTTATTATTTTTATTATAAACGACAAAACGCCGGTTGTAAACTACCGATTGCCGCAAATGCGCCTTGTAAATGTGCCTTGACATGCGCCCGCCGCGCGCCGTATACTCAACGTAATCCAACACAAAGGAACGAACGCCCATGCAACACGGAATCAGCCGAAAAATTCACCTTACCCTCTCCCCTGCTACAGAAAATGACAGCCGCTCTGACCAGCAGCGCCTACTGGATGCGCTGTCGGCGCTAGGCTATGACGCGCACATGTCGCTGCGCGCGCTGCGGCAGCTTGCACTGTGCGGGCGCGATCTGACCGCGTGGCTCGCATATGACGGCGCACGCTGGGACGTGGTCTCCATCACGCCCGGCGACAGCAGTGCACAGCACTACGGCTACGCACTCGATCTTGGCAGCACCACCGCCGTTATGCGCCTGATTGACTGTAATTCTGGCAGCATGATTGCCGAGGAACGTGCCGCAAACGGTCAGATCCCGTGGGGTGAGGATATTCTCTCGCGTATCTTTGCCTGCAAGGGCAGCTCTGACACGCTCGCGCAGCTGCACCGCGCCACGCTTGACACAATCTCACAGCTGTTTGACCAGCTGACCGAGCAGACCGGCATTGATCCCGCGTCGTGCATCTCGATGGTTGTCTCCTGCAACACTACCATGCTTCATTTTTTGCTGGAGCTTGACCCGTTCTGCGTCTTTTCCGCGCCGTATGCCGTCCATGCCGACCGCCCGGGCTTCCTGCTCGCGTCGACGCTGACGCTTCCTCTTTGCGGCTACGTCTTTTGTATGCCGTGCAAGTCCAACTATCTTGGCGGCGACATCATCAGTGGGATGCTTGCAACCGGGCTGCCGGAAAAGGAACAGATCAGCGTCTTTTTTGACATCGGTACCAATGGTGAGCTTGTCGTCGGCAACCGCGACTTCCTGCTGTGCGGCGCAGGCGCAGCAGGCCCGGCGCTGGAGGGCGGCGTGGTAAAAACCGGCCTGCGCGCCATGGCGGGCGCGGTTGACCGCGTGCAGATTGAAAACGGCGAAATCCACTGCCACGTCATCGGCGACGTGCCGCCAAAGGGCATCTGCGGCTCTGGCATTGTCGATCTGATTGCCGAGCTGTTCCTGTCCGGGATGATCGACCTGCGCGGCCGTCTTCAGCCGGACGTGTCGCCGCTGATTGCGGCGGACATCGAAACCGGCGAGCTTTCCGTCGCCTATGCGCCCGGTCTGCGCTTTTATCAGAGCGACATCGACGAGTTTATCCGCACAAAATCCGCCGCCTACACCATGGTGGAGTACCTGCTGCAATCGGCGGGGATTCCCATGAACGCGGTTTCCGATTTCTACGCCGCGGGCGCGTTCGGCGACCATGTGGATATTGAATCCGCCGTCACCATCGGCATGTACCCCGATCTTCCGCGCGAGCACCTGATTGCCGCCGGAAACACATCGCTTATCGGCGCGCAGCTTCTGCTGCTCGACTGGTCGCTGCTCTTGCGCCTTGACAGCATTCTCGAGCGCATGACATATCTTCAGCTTGGCCAGGCAGGCGACTTTATCTCGCTGATGGTTGCCGCGCAGGCGCTGCCGCACACCGACCTTTCTCGCTATCCAAGCGTTGCAAAAAAGCTGGCCGCGCGCCGCGCCGCCAAAGCTCCCTAGGCTTTCGCGCGATTGCATTTTTGCGCCGCGTGTGCTACGATTTCCCAGGAAATATACAAAAAGGAGCGTTTTACCATGATTGATAAAAGCTATGCGCAGTACGCCGCCGAGCAGGCGGTGCAGCTGCTTGCCATCGACAGCCCCACCGGTTTTACCGCGCGCGCCGCGCAGTGGGTCAGGGATGCGTTTTCTTCGCTTGACTATCCCGCCTCCATCACCACCAAGGGCGGCGTACTGATTGACCTTGGCGGCGCGGATTCGCAGGATGCGCTGCTTTTGCAGGCGCACACCGATACGCTTGGCGGCATGGTCGCTGAGATCAAGGCAAACGGCCGCCTGCGCCTGACGCCGCTCGGCGGAATGCGCGCAGAAAACGGCGAAGCAGAAAATGTCCGCGTCTATACGCGCGGCAGCAAGGTCTATGAGGGCACGCTTCAGCTGTGCAATGCCTCTGTCCATGTAAATGGCAGCTATGCCGACACGAAGCGCACGTTCGACACCACCGAGGTTCTTCTGGATGAGGACGTCCGCGACGCCGATCAGACGCGCGCACTTGGCATTGAAACGGGCGATATTGTCTGCTTTGACCCACGCACGCACATCACGCCGTCCGGCTATATTAAAAGCCGTTTTCTGGACGACAAGCTCTCGGTTGGCATTCTGCTCGGCTTTGCCAAGTACCTGCGCGACGAGGGCAAGGCGCTTTCGCGCCGCACCTATGTCCACGTCACCGTCTATGAGGAGGTTGGCCACGGCGGCGCAGGCTCTGTCCCTGCGGACGTAACCGAGTCGATCAGCGTCGATATGGGCTGCGTGGGCGATGGTCTTTCGTGCACCGAGCGTCAGGTCTCCATCTGCGCCAAGGACTCCGGCGGTCCATACAGCTATGAGGTTGTCGGCAAGCTCATCGACGCCGCCAGAAAAATGGAAGCTGATTACGCCGTTGACGTCTATCCGCACTACGGCTCTGACGTTGAGGCGACGCTTGGCGCGGGCGTTGATATCCGTCACGGTCTGATCGGCTCTGGTGTCTACGCCAGCCATGGCTATGAGCGCAGCCACATCGACGGCGTTTGGAATACGCTGAAAGTTCTCTGCGGCTATCTGGACGTTTAATACTGATTCTTGATTAAAATATTTAATCAAGAATCCCGTGTGCTACGCACACTCGCATCGTGCGAATGCACGCT